>PFPK01000035.1 GCA_002793015.1 Candidatus Magasanikbacteria bacterium CG_4_10_14_0_2_um_filter_37_12
CATTATCTAAACTATTTCTGTTTACCAAAAAGACCTGAAAAAGAAATAAATGTTAAGTTGGTGACTTTAACAACTAAACCATCAACAAACTGGAAACCACTAATGAATCATCCTTGGAGAACACAATTCTTAATTAACAAAAAACAGCCCATGATAACAGCTGTTAGGTAAGGCAATTTAGGCAAGGTATGACATTTCTATTTTGCCCGCCGGTATGACATTTCTATTTAGCCTTTACAATAGTATACCACAATTTGACACATTTGTCAATTTGCTTTATGCTGTAAAACATTGGTTTTATAGACCAATAAAGATTCCGCTAAACAAAGCTTTTTTTACACACACTCCGTAATCAGTGAAATCCTTGTCTACCGACAGGCAGGCATTATAATCCGTGTAATAAATGTATTATGAAACTCGTCATCGTCGAATCTCCTACAAAAGCCAAAACAATTTCTAAATTCCTCGGCAAAGACTATACTGTTGAGTCTTCTTTTGGACATGTCAGAGACTTACCAAAAAGCAAGATGGGGATTGATATCGAGGGCGGTACATTTGAACCCACTTATGATATTTCTAAAGACAAAACTAAGCAAGTAAAAAAACTAAAAGATTTGGCTAAAAAAGCCAATGAAATCATCTTCGCTACTGATGAGGATCGAGAAGGAGAAGCCATATCTTGGCACTTGGCCTATATTCTTGGAGTAGAACCTGCCAAGGCAAAGAGGATTGCTTTTCATGAAATTACCAAACACGCTATAGAAGAGGCTCTCGCCCATCCTCGAAATATTGACCAAAAATTGGTAGATGCACAACAGACTCGCCGTATTCTTGATAGACTTGTTGGTTATGAATTGTCTCCATTTTTATGGAAAAAAGTCGCCCGGGGCTTGTCGGCTGGTCGTGTCCAATCTGTGGCAGTTCGACTCATTGTTGAAAGAGAAAGAGAAAGACGGGCTTTCAAAGAAGAAGAATACTGGACAATTGAAGCGGTGTTTAACAAACAACAAAAAAACAGTCAACAATTTATTGGAAAACTCCATTCCATTGATAATAAAAAACTAGACAAATTAGAAATCAACAACCAAGAAAAAGCTGATAAAATATTATCTGACTTAAAAGACGCTCAGTACCAAATTTCCAAAATTTCTGCCAAGGAGACTTTGCGTACTCCCTCCCCGCCATTTACAACATCCACTCTTCAACAACAAGCCAGCCACAGATGCGGTTATTCAGCCAAACAAACCATGCGTCTAGCTCAACAGCTGTATGAGGGTGTAAAAATTCCTGAACACGGACAAACTGGTCTCATTACTTACATGCGTACTGATTCTCTTAATTTGTCTGATAAATTTTTGAGTGAAACAAAAAACTTTATAGAAAAAGAATATACTGACAAATATAGTTTGAAAACTCCCAGAATATACAAAACAAAATCAAAAGGAGCCCAAGAGGCTCATGAAGCTATCCGACCAGCAAACCCAGCTTGGACACCTGTTTTTTTAGCAAATCATCTTGACGACCAACAACTAAAACTGTATACCCTAATTTGGAAAAGAGCAGTGGCCACCCAAATGCCAGAAGCTAGGCTAGATCGCACTTCCATTGATACAACAGTCAAAAAATACATGTTCAGAACCAGCGGACAAATGATTGTTTTCCCTGGTTGGTTGAAATTATATCCAGAACAAGCCAAAGAAGAAATGCTACCAGAATTGTCTGAAGGAGACCATGTGGACTGCCAAGAATTAAAACCAGAACAACATTACACCCAACCACCAGCCAGGTACTCTGACGCCACATTGGTAAAAATACTTGAAGAATATGGTATTGGCCGCCCATCTACTTATTCCCCAACTATTAGTACAATTGAAAATCGTGGCTATGTCGAGAGAGATGAAAACAAAAAACTCGCCCCGTTAGACATTGCCTTTATAGTCAACGATCTTCTAGTGGAACATTTTCCTGAAATTGTTGACTACCAGTTCACAGCTCAGATGGAAAATAATCTTGACGATATTGCCGAAGGAAAAAAAGATTGGCAACCAATCATCTCTACTTTTTATCATCCTTTCCATAAAAATCTAGTGGATAAAACAGAAAATCTCACCAAGAAAGAGACTGTCGGAATGCGTGAGATAGGAATTGACCCAAAATCTGGCAAACCAATCTATGCTCGAGTCGGACGTTATGGAGCTTTCGTACAAAAAGGTAGCAAAGATGATGAAGAAAAACCAATTTTTGCCAAACTTGCCAAAGGACAAATGGTAGACACAGTCACCTTAGAAGATGCTCTCCAACTATTCAAACTGCCAAGAGTGGTAGGGAATGATAAAAATGGTCATGAAGTAATAGCAAACATTGGAAAATTTGGCCCGTATGTGAAGGCAAATGAAAAATTTTATTCTATCAAAGAAGATGACCCCTACACAATAAAAATTGAAAAAGCTCTAGAAATTATCGCTATCAAGAAAAAAGCTGATGACGAAAAAACTATCAAAACATTTGAGGGTAGTGAAATCCAAATTCTCAATGGACGCTATGGTCCATATATCACTGACCCAAGCACCAAAACAAACGCCAAAATACCTAAAGACAAAGAACCTACAGACCTGACGCTTGAAGAATGTGAGACCCAGCTAAAAGAAAACCCAACCAAAAAAAGAGGAGGCTCTAGAAAAAAGAAATAGAAAAAAAATTATAAACCCATCATAAAATATGATGGGTTTATAATTTTTGCCTTAACTAAGCGAAAAATTAAACGTTACATCTTGCCAAAATTCTCAGCCTGCTATAATATAGATGTATTATGAACAAGCAAAAAAAAGAGACTATTGAAAAGCTCCTCAACAAAATAAAGGAGTATCATCCCAAAGCTGATCTAGACATGATCCAGCTTGCTTATGATTTTGCTGCCTCTGCCCACGAAGGCCAAAAAAGACGTACCGGAGAACCATATATTACTCACCCCCTAGCGGCGGCTCATATATTAGCTGACACGCAGATCGATCCTGTCATCATCATTGCCACTTTACTTCATGACGTTCCAGAAGATACAAGTGTTACTCTAGAAGATATTAAAAAAAATTTTGGTAGTGAAGTAGAAAGTCTAGTGAGAGGAATTACCAAACTAGGAAAATTAAAATATCGAGGCGTTGAAAGATATATCGAAAACCTAAGAAAGATGTTTATTGCCATGGCAGAAGATGTTCGTGTCATGATTATAAAATTCGCAGACAGAATTCACAACCTAAGAACTTTAGACGCCATGCCTCCACAAAAAAAATATCGTATTGCTTTAGAAAGTTTAGAAATCTATGCCTCTATTGCCAACCGGCTGGGAATGGAAGAAATTAAAGGAGAGTTAGAAGATCTTTCTTTCAAATATGTTTACCCAAAAGATTATGAAAGAGTAAAAAAAATTAGAGATGAAAAGATAATTGGTAAAAAACAATATTTAAAAAATGTTATTGAAAAAACTGAAAAAGCATTCCAAGAAGCACACGTCAAAATAATTTCCATTCAAGGCAGAAATAAAAGACTGTACAGCCTATACAAAAAATTACTAAAAAAAGAAAATTCTGTCGCTAAAATATACGATCTAGTCGCTATTAGAATAATCGTACCAACTATAGCTGATTGTTATGCTACTCTTGGTATTTTACATCACACCTTCAAACCACTAAAAGGAAGAATCAAAGATTATATATCTCAACCAAAACCAAATGGCTATAAATCTCTTCATACCACAGTATTTGGAGAGAGCGGAGAAAATGTAGAATTCCAAATTCGAACCTCTGAAATGCACCAAGATGCAGAATATGGTGTTGCGGCTCACTGGCATTACAATGAGTACGGTTCAAGATCTCAAAAAAAAGATATCGAATGGATCAAAGAACTAGCCAATATTCAAAAAGATATGCTAGACAAACTTACTGATCTGGAACAAATGAAAATAGATTTTTTACAAACCAGAATATTTGTTTTCACCCCAAAAGGAGACGTGATTGATCTACCAGAAGCTGCGACTCCAGTTGACTTTGCATACCACATTCATACAGAAGTCGGCAACAAATGTAATGGCGCTCTAATAAATGATACAATGGTTAGCTTAGACACAGAATTAAAAAATGGGGACGTGGTCGAAATAATCTTAGACAAAAATAGAAAAGGGCCAAATCCAGATTGGTTAAATTTTGTAAAAACCGCTACAGCAAAAAATCATATCAGAACTAACCAAAAAAATAAACTAACTAACTGGATAAAATCAATGCTTCCGAATAAATAAACATTATTTTATGGTTCAAGTCTGTATGATTCAAAAGATGAACAAATAACAACATTGGATGTTTATGAGACGAATCAGATAAACAAACTTCCAAAATTAAATAAAAAATCTAAGTAAGTTCCTCCACAATCCTCTTCAATTCTCCCTTTGAATGATACTCAATCACAATTGTCCCCCGTTCACCTTTTTGAGTGATATGCACTGGTGAACCAAGTCTGTCTTCTATCAACTGCTCGGTCGCTCTCACATTTGGATCACGCCTGACCGACCCCTTACGAGACTGTTGTCCTTTGGAAGCCACAGCACGCTCAACATCTCGCACAGTGGCCTTTTGACCAACCATCTCTCCAAATACTTGCATTTGTTCTTTTTCATTTTTCAAGCTAAGTAGAGCCCTGGCCTTGCCAACATTGAGACGACCGTCCACCAAAGCTTTTTGAATTTCATCTGGCAGTTCAAGCAACCGAATAGTGTTTGCTATCGCTGAACGACTCTTGCCTACCTGTTCTGACACTTCTTGTTGAGTCATCCCAAACTCTTCTATCAAACGTTGGTAGGCAAAAGCCTCTTCAACTGGATCCAAATTTTGACGTTGAATATTTTCGATAAGGGCTAATTCCAGTTTCTCTTGCCTGGTAGCACTACGTACAATAGCTGGAATGTTCATGAGTCCAGCAATACCAGCAGAACGCAGACGTCTTTCTCCAGCAATGAGTTCATATCCTCCGTCTTCTCTTTCTGTCACTGTGATTGGTTGCAAAATTCCATGTTTTTTTATGGACTGTACCAAATCTTCAATTTCTTTATGATCAAAATTCTTTCTGGGCTGTTCGCTATTTGGAACTACTTCAGAAAGTGGAATATGCAAAATCCGATCATGACGTTGTTCGTCTGATCCTGTTTCTTTACGAATTATTTTACGCATGCCAGATTGTGGAATGAGTGAATTTAATCCTTTTCCTAAAGCCATAATTCAACATTTTACAATTAATAATTAACAAACCAGTAGGCCAAGCTTGTTAGTTGTTATGCTTCTCCAATATTTCCATCGCCAATCGTTCATATGCTCGCGACCCTTTTCCTTTTGGATCATACTGTAAAATGGTCTGGCCAAAACTTGGTGCTTCAGCCAATCGGACTGTTCGCGGTATGACAGAGCGAAAAATTGTATCTGGAAAATACTGATAAAGCTGATCCATCACATCACCGGACAATTTTGTTCTTTTATCAAACATGGTAATCACAGCTCCTAGAATTCCAAGCTCTGGCTTGATATGCTCTCGAACCAAATTGATTGTTTGTAACAGCTGTCCAAGACCTTCTAGTGCATAATATTCAGCCTGGACAGGAATCAACAATTCGTCTGCTGCCACAAGACTATTGATTGTCAATAATCCTAAAGATGGCGGACAATCAATGATGATATAATCATAAGCATGTTTGACCTCTTCAATAAGATTAAACAACTGGCGTTCCCGATCTTCCATATCTACTAACTCAATATTCGCACCTGCCAAATTAGCTGTAGCTGGAATAATTCTCAAACCCTCGTGTGTGGTATTGAAAATCACATCATGCAGTCTTTTTTGTCGAGCCAAAGCTTCATATATACCATAAGGTATTTCATTTTTTGTAAAACCTAACCCGCTACTAGCATTGCCTTGTGGATCCATATCCAGAAGTAAGACAAACTTACCCAGTTCTGCCAAATGAGCAGCTAGATTCATAGCAGTGGTAGTCTTCCCAACTCCACCTTTTTGATTAACAATAGCAATGACACGAGACATATTTCTTATATTATACAGCAAATTGACAAAGTAGACAATAATATATATAATATCTCCTACTTATCTAGATGCCCGAATGGCGGAATTGGTAGACGCGCACGACTCAAAATCGTGTTCCTTCGGGAGTGAGAGTTCGATTCTCTCTTCGGGCACCACAAACGAAAGGTAGAAATGCTTGTTCCACCAGCCCATGTGCACATTTCTAGACTTTTTGACTCCCTATGAAAATAAAAAATGGCATGAGACAATCTGATATTAGTCGCTTACGCGGAGAAGCTTTGAAAGCAAACAAAAAAGCCGATGGAATGGTGGAGCGTGGGGAAACCACAACACTGCAGGAGGCAATTGATATTTTGCAAGCGATAGATGAACGCCAAGAGAAAATCAAAAATAATCTTTTGCAAAATGAAAAAACTTGGCGGTTAAGTCCAGAGGACGAAGGCGATCCGCGAGTAATGTCTAAATTTGCTAAAAATCGAGAAGCGAAAATTGCGGGCATGGCTCGCGAGCGTTTGCGATTGTATCAAGAAGAAATGGAGAAGCAGGGCAAAACTGCTTTTCAAACACCCGAGGAATATCAAGAAAAGCTGGAAGAAGAAAAATATAACATAAAGTATTTTCCGGTGCTGTTTGTTAGCACACCGCATATTGAGCCTGGAGTTTCTGGAACTTTTGGCGGTGAGCCAACACCGCTTATGTATGCCACTGCGGTTTTAGATAGATATACTCGTATAGACGAATTCCCAAGTTTAAAAACTCCTGATGTAAAAGCAGTTTTGAACCCTGCCGTTTATGATAAAGAATTTGAAAATTCTCTAGTTTCGTATGTTAAAAAATTTAAGCCAAAAGTTATCGGAATTAGCAACATTTCAGAAGGTCATCATTTCGCATTAAAAATTGCTGAAACGATAAAGCGTCTCTCGCCAGAAACCATAATCGTTATGGGTGGGGCACACGAAGACGGAACTAACCCTGAAGTTTATAAAAGAGCGTCAGAACAAGTTAAAACAAAATCCAAGCCGAATTTTGCCGGAGTGCGCCCGCCGACCGAAACTTATGAATTGTCGAAAGAGCACATGGCTAAAATGGAAAAAGTTAGAACTTTTGCGAAAGACGAAGAAAGAGAACTTATTGATTTTGTCGTAAGTGGCGACGCGCCATATCTTTTGATGGAGTTGATGAAAACAATCGCCGACAATCCCGACGCTTCCGCAGATGAATTAAAGAAAATAATTTTTGAAAGAAAAGGCGAATTATCTAAAATTGAAGGCAGTGGCGATTTGTTTTTCTATGATCGTGAGCAACAGAAAATTCAAGATATAGAAATTAGTGGCACACCGCTAGACAGAAATAATTTGCCTTTTATGTTTCGTGCTCGCTTAGCGAGAGAAAATCGGTATCCGATTTTCAAAAATAAAAAAACGGCACAAGTTATGGCGTGTGTCGGGTGTATAGAAAGTTGTGAATTCTGTTTTGAATCTGCCAGCCAAACACTTTATGGAGTGCCGAAACTTCAACAACGAAAACCGGAAAATGTCCTCAAAGAACTTGATTTGCTCAAGGAGCAAGATTATGAAGCCATCTTTTTTGACGACAGCACATTTACACAAAATCCTCATGCCACCAACCAACTAATGAAATTGATGACTGAAAGACGAAAAAAAACTGGAGAATATTTTGAATGGGGTTGCCAGACAACAATCAGGTCAGTTGATCCGGAACAAAGACAGGGACTTCTAAAAAAGATGGCGGAAGCAGGTTGCACCTACATTTATTTTGGCTTAGAGCAAGCAGAGCCGGATATTGAGCATGTGCAAAAAGCGTCAAAATTTCCAATTCATAAAAAATCATGGACGGAAACATTTGAAGCTGTTTGTCAGTCCGCTAACGAGGCGGGCATTCGCGTTGGTTGCTCTTTGCAATTTGGTCTTAAAGAAACACCGAGCCAATGGCAAAAAACAATTGATTTGGTCAAAAAAATGTACGAGGCGGGATATATTGGAAAAAATTCAGTAGCAATCAATACCAACACACCTTACCCCGAAACAGAACAATGGATAAAACTTGCAAAACAAGAAGGAGAATTGCCAGACTACCGAGAAAAATTAAAACGACATCCTCGTTTTGAAACATCACATCAGTTTTCATCGCTCGCATGGGAAAATGCCGATGAAATTTACGCTTTAGCAAAACCACAACTTGGCGAAGCATTGGTCGGTGTTTCTTTTTCAAACAAGGAGATAGAACAATGCATTGAACGATACAGAAATATTTTTGAACGAGATTTTTATATCAACGACGAAGTTTATCAAGAATATTTGGAAGGAAAGCACGAAGGGATACATTTCAACAGCGCGGCAATAGCCGTGCCATTTGCAGAAGCGAGAGAGGTGGCGAAAAAAGTTTTTGAAAAAGAAAGTGAACTTACCGAGGAAGAAAAATCAACGATATTAGATGAAGCAAGAAAAAAAGCCGCTGAACTTATAAATTTATTTGATGAGCGAGGTGTGGCGTTCGGTAGAAATACTACGGAAGCCGCCAGTTTTGTCTATTGGCTTGCCGGATTACAAAAAGGCGATAAAGTCGTGCTAACGAATGGTGAAAATCTATCAATTCAGAGACTTTTTGAACTTCATTTAGATCACGGCAACCCAAAACGAAATGATGGTTGGTCAGCATGGCCGACTTGGTATTCAGAAAGAGACCAAAAATATCAAGAAGTTTTACCGGACAAAACTGGTGTAGAAACAGTTGTGATAGAAGCCATAACTGCCGATATAGAAAAATTGGAACAGGAAATGAGAGAACAGATAGATGAGAACACAAAAGTTTTTGTGTTCAGTCATGTTTTGCGTGATTCAGGTCGTGAACTTCCGGTAAAACAGATTGTGGAAATAGCGAGAAAAGTTAAAGCTGAAAAAAATCCCCAAAATCCAGACTTGTTTGTTTTGGTTGATGGCGCACAAGCATTGGGGAATGTTCCAAAAATTGATTTTGCCGAGCTTGGTTGCGACGCTTATGTCGCAACACCTCATAAAACTATGAAAAGTGAAGTCGTAGGATTATTGTACTTCAATCCCGACAATCCAAAAATTCAAGAGAATTTAAAACGAATGAATAATCTTTACTATCGCGACGAGCAAGTTGTTCTTGACGGAGTTTTTGATGAGCGACTTGGTGTTGAAGCTAATGTTGCTGATAGTATTTCTTATGCCGATGTCGCAGGATTTTCGGAAGCAATAAATCAGTTAAAAAGTCGCGGACTTGAAGGTAATAATTTTTCTAAAATTGCCCAAGCTCGGCAAGAAACTAAAGATTATTTTACAGGAGAATTACGAAACTTGAATATTGGAGTTGAATTTCCAGAAGTGGATAACCCAACAAGTTTTATCGTAAATTTTAGAATTGAAGGGAAAAATCAAAAAGAAGTAGCTAAAAAGCTAGCAGAGAAAGGTGCGTTTGTTTCATTCATTGACCGAAATCCAGACGACCAAAATGCAAAATATTTTCGCGCTTCCTTTCAGCCAGACAATACACGAGAAGAAGTTGATAAATTCATTAGTGCATTAAGAGAAGTTATTAGTTAAGCCCGCCGCCGAAAAAATCCGAAAGCGAAGCCCGCGCGGATTCCTCCCCAGACCCCTCCTCCGCGCGGACAAAATACAAA
>PFPK01000048.1 GCA_002793015.1 Candidatus Magasanikbacteria bacterium CG_4_10_14_0_2_um_filter_37_12
AGAACAATAAATAAAACAAAACTAATTGCCAATATTGTATATTTTTTATGACTCCTCATGGGCATAATCGAAGAATAAATCATTCTGTTAAAAAACCTTATTTTACATTTCTAGTTGATGGTAATTCTACTTCTTTCAAAAGTTCAAGATTGTCAAGCAAAATACCTGTACCACGCACCACGTCAGTCAAAGGATCTCCTGATACACGAACTGGTATCCCAACCACCTCTGAAATAGCAATATCAATACCATACAATAATGCTCCCCCTCCTGTGATAAGCATTCCTCTTTCATGAATGTCGGCTGTCAATTCTGGTGGTGTTATCTCCAACGTACTCTTGATAAGATCAATGATTGTTTGGACAGACCTTTCTAGAGCCTCATAAACATGCTCGTTGGTGATCATGATCTCTCTTGGTAACCCCGTCAGTACGTCACGACCACGCATAGGGAATTCTGTTCTTTCATTCATTGGAATTGCAGAACCAATTTTTTTCTTAATTTGTTCAGCATAACTTTCACCAATAAAAAGATTAAAAACTTCTCTGGCATACTGAACAATACTTTTGTTCATTTCGTCCCCCGCTATTTGGCTAGATTTCCATGCCACGATGCCATGAAGAGAAATAATAGCTACGTCTGTATTTCCTCCCCCGATATCAACTATCATATTTCCAATCGGATCCTGGATAGGCATGCGTACTCCCACTGCAGCGGCCATCGGTTCTTGAACTATATGAACTTCTCTCGCTCCAGCAGCAATAGAAGCGTCTTCTACTGCCTTGGCCTCTACCTCGGTCACATCAAGAGGCACACAAATCACAATCCTAGGCCGAGTCATGAAAGAATGTCCGTCGTCATGCACTTTGTCAATAAAATATTTGAGCATCTTCTCTGTTACTTCATAATCAGAAATAATACCGTGAGTCAAAGGACGGGTAACTGTAATGTGAGGTGGAGTTTTTCCAAGCATGTACTTAGCTTCATTGCCCACTGCCAGTATCTGACCAGTTTTATTGTTGACAGCTACGACAGAAGGCTCTTGGACGACAATTCCCTTCTCTGGCGTATAGACCAAAGTATTGGCAGTACCAAGATCAATACCGACATCCCTACTAAATTTACTCATTAATTTTTTGAACATAATCTTAATTAATAAAATATTCACTGATAACGCAGCCATCTATAATTTTGTAAATAAAATTCTGAAAACAATATTCGTGCATGCCTGCCTACAGGCATGGTGTATAATTCGAAATTCGGTAGTTATTAATCAACCTTGTGCTTAGATATTATCCAAATTTATCAAATTACTCTCATCTTGATTTCTCATTTTCACTTCTACGCTATTTTTTTCTAATGTTTTTGAACTAACGATAATTCTCTTTGGTATTCCAATAAGATCACCATCTGCAAACTTCTTTCCAGCTTGTACACCTTGTCTGTCATCATACAATACTTCCATACATTGTGATTGTAACTTCTCATAAATTTCATCTGCTTTTTTGACCTCTACATCTTCTCTGGCAAGGGAGATAAGGTGAACTGCAAATGGTGCGACTTCTTCTGGCCAAATTATTCCGTTGTCATCATTGTGTAATTCTACAATTGTTCCCATAATCCGACCAGGCCCAATACCGTAGGCTCCCATAATTACAGGCTTTTCTTTGCCATCTTCATCTATAAATTTTAAACCTAGTGGCTCAGAAAACTTGGTCTTTTGTTTAAAAATATTACCAACTTCAATTGCTTTCTCTTCTATCAGATTTTTCCTTTTCAACCCCAAATCATTTAGCACCTCGTCATTTAGAACTTCTTTGTTTACTGCTAATTTTTTTTCTTTATCAATATATATCAAATCTTCCCCGGCCTCAGAAACTGTCTGAAATTCATGAGAATATTTGGAAAATGTTCCACCAGATGCAAAGGTAATATACGTTCTATCGCCAAGACCGCAACGATTGAAAATATTTGTATAAGCTATCTTTGATTTTTCATAAAAATCATCCAATTCTTTTTCAGAACGAGAAAAAGAATAAAGATCTTTCATCAAAAATTCTCGACAACGCATAATACCACTCTTAGAACGCATCTCGTTCCGAAATTTAGTCTGAATTTGGTAAACGTATTGGGGAAGATCTTTATAAGAATTGATATGGTTTTTCATGAGGGCTGTGAGTGGCTCCTCGTGAGTAAAGCCAAGACCCAACTCTGTACCACTTTTCAGCTCTGTCTTGAACCAATTGTCTACCACTTCGTCGCTCCATCGTCCAGTCTTCTCCCAAACAGACTTATCTTGTAATGATGTCAGAAATACTTCTTGCCCACCAATAGCATTGATTTCTTGTCTAATGATATTATTAATTTTATCCAACACCCGAAGACCTAATGGTAAATATGTATATACACCAGCCATCTCCTTATGAATAAATCCAGCCCTGATTAGGAGCTGTGCATTTTTTGACACTTCGTCTGCTGGGGCTTCTTTTCTAGTTTTAGTGAATAATTGTGATTGGCGCATATGGTATGTTGTATATTAATGTGTGCTTACTTTTCTGGTAGAAAATGAAAATGAAAAAAGTAAAATTAGTAAAACAATAAAAAATGAAAAATTCCAAATATTCAACAAATCTATCCCTCTCAAAAACAATAGGAAAATACAGATAGCTGATAAGATAAAACTCTCTCTAAAACTACGTTCCACATATCTGAAAAGTGGTAATTCCGTTCTGGAAAACAACCGATAGACTACAAAAATCAAAACAGAAAATGTACCTAGGAGAGCTAGGAAAAAACTTATATAAAAAAACAAAAAGCTAAGTGTGCTTGCTTCAAAAGGGTTGACATTGACAATCACAAAAAACCAAGCAGACCAGCAAAGCACTGTCCCAACGAGCATGATAGTGATGTATTGGCGGAGGTTCATATTATTTGTTTTCTACTGGCTTTTTTATTACAAAACGTGTTGATTCAAACGGGGATAAAATACCTCTTTTGGGAGTCCCAGATTTACCAAATGGTAAATCTGCTACACCCCAATACCAAGTCTTGGTATTAATTTCTTCGGCAAATCCTAAACCACTAAATACGAAGACAAAATACCTTTTACAAAAAGAGTGGCTGAATAATCAACCACTTTTATTTTATCTCATTTTACCCGTCTTGGCAAGGTACTAAAACTGGAATTATTTATCCCTAATTTGACCATCACCACGAACTATCCACTTGTAACTGGTAAGTGCTTGAAGAGCCATTGGCCCTCTAGCGTGAAGCTTTTGGGTGCTAACACCTATTTCTGCTCCAAGACCAAATTGTGTTCCATCTGTGAATGCTGTAGACGTATTGACATAGACTACCCCAGCATCAACATAAGTCAAAAAATAATCAATATTTTTCTGATTACTGGAAATAATTGCTTCACTATGTTTAGAACTATATTTTTCAATATGTCCAACAGCCTCTTTGAGATTTGAAACAGTTTTGATTGACATCTTGTAAGACAAAAATTCAGTTCCAAAACTTTCATCTGTGGCATGATGAAGCAAACCTTCTGGATATTTATCTTGTAAATTTTGAAAAGATTTTTCATCAGCAAAAACCTCCACTTTGTATCCAGGAAGTGCAGAAATAATTGTGTATAAATTATCAAGCTGGCTCTCATGAATAATTAGAGTATCAAGAGCATTGCAAACACTAACCCGCCTAATTTTAGCATTGGTCACAATATTCTTGGCCATGTCAATGTCAGCTGATAAATCAACATAAGTGTGAACAATTCCTGCTCCTGTCTCAATCACTGGTACCTTGGCATTATCTCGTACGAAATCGATCAATCGTCTGCTTCCACGTGGAATGATTATATCAATGAACCCAACAGCTTGCATCATTTCTTTTAATATTTCTTTGTCATTTGACAATAAATAAATAATATCCTTACTAATACCATGCTTATTTAAGACGTTATGAATAAGATTGACAATTGCCAGATTTGAAAATTTGGCGTCGCTGCCACCTTTTAGCACACAGGCATTTCCAGATTTGAAACATAAAGAAAAGACATCCAAAGTAACATTTGGCCGTGCTTCATAGACAATACCAATCACTCCAAATGGAACAGAGACACGTGATATTTTCAGCCCATTTTCCATTACTTTGTCTTCCAAAATATTGCCGACCGGAGATGGCAATAATGCCACATTTTTTATATCTTCTACAAAGCTGTCTAGTCTTTCTGGATTTAATAACAGACGATCATATGTGGGATTAGATGGATCCATATGTGCCAAATCTTTTTTATTTTCTAATAAGATGTACTCTGCTTGTATGCCAATCTCCACAGCAAGGTCAAAAAGCACAGCCTGTTTTTTTGGATCAGACAATTCCGCAAGAGTGCGTCCAGCCATGTTCACTTGTAATAACTTTTCTTCAAGGTCTGTCATAAATTTTTATTTTAGAAGTTGATTTGATCTATTCTTGGCAGAATCAACAGCATCTTTTAATATCTGATCAAATTTATTTTCTTTGAGATGTTTCAACGCTTCAATCGTGATTCCTCCTTTGGAAGAAACTGCTTCCCGCCATTCCAGGGAAGATCGCTCACTACTATCCAGAAGAAGAGCTGAGCCGACAAAAGTCTCTTCTGCAATCACCCTAGCCTGTGCAGGTGAAAAACCATATTCTTCAGCCTTTTCTGCCAACAACTCAGTGAGATAATAAAAAAAAGCTGGACCAATTCCACTAACTGACCCGATACCACTTAGAATGTCCTCTTCAGCCACTTCTATCTCCTTACCCATGGCAGAAAAGATATGTCTGACTACCAATTTGTCTTCGACTCTAACCTCTTGGCTTGGAAACCATTCTGTCACTCCCCGCCCAATACGAATAGCTAAGTTAGGAATGCTTCTCACTACTTTGAAAGCCGAAAGACTATTCTTAATTTTATCAATTGTCACACCAGCCATGATAGAAATAACCAACTTACCGCTCATATCAATGGATATACTATCTGCCAGTTGCAAAAAACTCTGTGGCTTGACAGCAACAATCACCACATCTACTACTGACAACTTTTGATTTGGGTCGTCATGTTTTTGACAAGTGGTAATATGATACATTTCGTGCTTTGCTAGACTGCCTACAATAGCTTGGCCCATATTACCCATTCCAATTATACAAATTTTAATAGTCACAGATTTAAAAACAAATAATCATAATGAATCAATGCCCTGTGTCCTTTCTGTCCAATCAAACTGTGGGCCGTGTCAAAACCATACTGAGCGATACCCAAACCTATTTCTTCTTGTCTAGAACCTATTATCTTTATGATGTCCCCTTTTTCAAATTTACCAGTAATCTTCGTCACACCAACTGGTAAAAGACTAAGTGGTCTGTCTGGATTAGAAAAAATATTTGTGGCCAATTCATTTAAATATGCAGTGCCTTTTTCTTGACCATAGGCATGGGCCAATCTTTTCTTGACGTTAGATATTTTTTTGATAGATAAGAAAGTTGTGCCAATCTCATCTCCAGCAAACAGATCCAAAATAACTCCATTTTTCTTGCCATTTACAATATGTGTAATGATACCTAAATTAGACAATTTTCTAGCAATTTTAGATTTAGTCATCATTCCGCCTCTTCCAAATTTAGAAATTTGAGGAGTAGCGAATTGTCGTCTTGGCGCACTAGGCTCAATAGTGTGTATAATTCTAGATGTCTTGTCTTCTGGGTTACCATCATATACTCCGTCCACGTTGGTTAACAAAAATAAAGCATCCACATTCATCATGGCAGAAATTAGACCAGCCAACTCGTCATTATCAGTGAACATCAATTCTGTGATAGAAACTACATCATTTTCATTAACAATCGGAATAATGTTGTCTTTCGAGAGAGATGAAAAACAATTTCTCATATTCATATAATGATTTCGATCACGAAAATCTTCCTTGGTAGACAAAATCTGCGCTGATATAAATTTGTGCTTTGACAATATTCTCTTATAGACATTCATGAGCTCCACCTGACCCACAGAAGCAAGCACCTGCCTTCTCCCGACTTCATCTGTCTTTTTGTCTAGTTTTACAACAGATTTTCCAGCGCCCATGGCTCCAGACGAAACCAAAATCACCTCTACACCTAGTTTTTTTAATTTGACAAGCTGGATGATTATTTTTTTCATCATTGGAATATCAAGCAAGCCATTGTCTTTGGTAATAACATTTGTGCCAACTTTGACCACTATTTTTTTATATTTTATCTGATTCATAAAAAGTAGCTAAAAGCTACCTTACAATACACTATTTATTGATAATTTTCAAGGTCAAAAATTACACCAAATACCTTATCCTGTCCACCTCTGGTTTTGCCAATTTTTCATTGATCTTCTCTACTATTGTCGATTGATTATCACGAATCCCTTGAACAATTTCTGGGCTAGAGCAGGATACTGTTAATGTACGATTTTTTAGAAATAGTGGTTTGGCCTGAGAGCCCAACCCTGAACCAAAAAGATCTACAAAAACTATTGTGGCAAAATCCAAAACTTCAGAATCTACTTGATCATTTTTAACAGAGGTATTATTATTTTCCTGTAGAGCATCTTCAAAGGGTACAAAAGACATGTGTTTTTAATTTATAATTTTCTATATATATACACCTTACCATCTTTTTTTGTATATTGCCAATTAAAAAAATAGAGACATGCTGATAATTTTACTAAACGACATACAAACGGACCTTCTCATCCTCTTTTGTAGGTTGCCAATTTGGAAAACGAAAAGCATAAGACACTACTCTGCTACCAGGTTTCATCTCTGCTTTTATTTTTTTCATTAATTTTTCCATTTTTGGAGCAATAAAAAATAAAGTGAGAACATCAAACTGAGCCAGATCAATTTTCCAGAGATCTTGTCTAATTATCTCCACGTTATCAACCCTATAGAGTAACTTTTTGAACTTACTAAAATAGTACAAAATAGGATTGATCTCAATGCCGACACACTTGGCTCCACTTTTGGCAGCTAAAAAAAGTATCCGACCATCACCAGAACCAAGATCACACATCGTGTCGGTGGAATTTAAGCCAGCAATTTGGATGATTTTTTCGACATTATGATTGCTTGTCGGTACGAAGGGGGCAGCTTTCACAAAAGCATAAAATGTATAAAAGAAAAAGACCAACAATAAAGCATACAAAACTACCAAAAATAACTCTGCGATTAGTATCCACATAAACAAGATATGATAAATGTATTAATTTGTCCTTTGTTTACTGACATTGGTGACAATGCCAACAGCTGCCAAAGAAATCAATAATGCCGTACCACCGTGACTTACAAATGGTAGAGGTACTCCAGTCAATGGTAGCAACCCGACCATGGCCCCAATGTTGAGAAACGATTGCACCACCAACCAAGAAATAATGCCAGCAGATAGCAGGCGACCAAAATCATCGGGGGCATGCTTGGCAATCATAAATCCCCGAAAAGCAATCAAAAGTAGCAAGACAATTAGACCAACACTAGAAATAAAACCCATCTCTTCGGCATAGATGGCAAAAATACTATCGGCATGAACCTCTGGCAAATACTGAAATTTTTGTCGTGAATGACCAAGGCCTAAACCGAAAACACCACCAGAACCAATCGCCAAAAAAGATTGGTTGATATGATATCCTTGTCCAAGGGGATCCAGTTCGGGGTGCAGAAAAGTCATAAATCGTTCTGCCCGATATGGGGCAATTAAAATCATCACAGCAAATAGGACAATACCAGTACCGGCCAAAGCTCCAATATGACTATATTTTGCACCAGCAAAAAATAACATTAAAAATAAAATCGCAAATAGAATAGACAGAGTCCCAGTGTCTGGTTGGGCAACAATAAGTACAAAGGGAATAGAACTGATACCAAGTGAAATAAGAAACCCATGTTTAAAATCATCCAATTTTTTACCAAGAATACTTAGATAAGCAGCCATAAATATAATCAAAGCTAATTTGGCAAATTCCGCTGGCTGAAAAGAGTACCCTCCAAAGACTAGCCAACTTTTAGCTCCAGTATTTAGATTGGATCCAATACCTGGAAAAAAAACTAAAAGAAGTAAAACACAAGCTACCACAAAAATGTGTAAATAAAATTTCTTCAACACATGATAATCTAATTTGGCAAAAATATAAAAAGCAATTATTCCTGGAATAATTCCAAAAAAAAACTGTTTTTTAATAAAAAAATAGCTATCATTGAACCTTTGTAGACCTACTACAGAACTAGCTGAAGTAAGAATAATAAGACCAAGCACCAATAACAATCCAATATAAAATATAAACATGAAATCTGTCTGCCTCTCGTTATACATAAAAAAAATAAATTACTTTAGATTACAAAACACCCCAAATTGTCATTCTAAACCTAAATATTTAAAAAAACCAATATGGCACTAACTACGAGTAACAAAATCTGAACTAAAACAGCAACTCCATGCAGTAGATAGGAGACCACCTTGTCTTTGTGAAATAACAACCAACCGAGGATAGTATTGAAAAACAGGATTAACAATGAAATAACAGGAATATAGAAAACTCGATACCATTCCCCTACCAAATCAACTCCAAATAGTATATTGTAGTGCAAAAAAACTTGGCCTATATATGAATGAACATTGATAATTAGCCAAATCCAAGTAGCTATGTTAAACAATAACGAAATAACAAACATGACAAGAATTGGTTTATCTTTCAAATATAGCTTCAATGGATAAATTTTTTGGGACATATTTGATCTAATTTTTACAATAAAAATCCTAAATCAGGATGGTAATACAAGCTCAGTATAAACTATTTGTATCCCCTTGACAACAAGAATTATATAGTATATAATTTTTGCACTTATATAACGGCATGGTGAACGACAGATCTATTAAAGGAGACGGGTCTGGGCAGTGTATCACACAATAATCAAGTATACAGTCGAGTATATTGGTGGTGTGGTAATAAGCATTCTAGAATCATAAAGATTATGATTTTGGACTAGCATAACATGGCACATAAAAAAGCCGGTGGTAGTACCAGGTTGGGTCGAGATTCCAACCCTCAATATCTCGGTACCAAGCTCGGAGATGGCCAATTTACCAAGGCTGGAGCAGTAATTGTCCGCCAACGTGGCACAAGGATTCATCCAGGAAAAAATATCAAAAAAGGTAAAGATGACACTCTTTATGCGGCAATAGCTGGCATAGTCAGATTCACTACAAAGATGAGGCGCAGATTTGATGGGGTACTAAAAAAAGCCACATTTGCGAATGTAATTCCAGTAGAAAAAAAATAAGAATAAAAAAAAATCCCTCAACAGTTGAGGGATTTTTTAATTGAAATGCTTAAAAAATCTTGTATTTCTTTACTATAGTGTTTCAAATAAAAATGTGGTTCTTCGTAAATTATTGTGGGTAAAGCTCTGACAGCTCTTTGTAAATTACTATGGTGAACCACTAAATTTGT
>PFPK01000012.1 GCA_002793015.1 Candidatus Magasanikbacteria bacterium CG_4_10_14_0_2_um_filter_37_12
AAAATAATATACATTATATCCATAAAAAAATCAATCCCGATAGCATTCGCTTTGGCTCATCTCAATCGGGACAGATCATGTTTGTCTGATTGGCATTGGGAGATACTTTTGCTTGCGGTTGGGTGGCGATCTAAGGTAGAATAGTGGCACTATGACTGAAGACTTTTCCCAACAATTGAATGACGAACAGCTTAAGGTTGTCTTGAAAGGAGACGGCCCTTGTTTAGTGCTTGCTGGAGCAGGAAGTGGAAAGACTCGGACGATTGTGTATCGTGTGGCTCATCTATTGTCTCATGGAGTCCACTCGGAAAATATTTTGCTAGTGACATTCACCAACAAAGCGGCTAGAGAAATGAAAGAAAGAATTAATTTAATTACTAATGGCGACATCACTTTGCCTTGGTCTGGTACTTATCACCATGTTGCTTATCGTATTTTGAAAAGATACGCAGCCGTGCTTGGTTATCAAAATAATTTCACTATTCTTGACTCAGCAGACAGTCTTGACCTAATTAAAATGTGTCTCAAAGAAGAAGGTATTGATCGAAAAATGCGTCGTTTTCCATCTCCAAAAGTATTACAGTCCATTATTAGTTATGCTCATAATGCCCAGACTACTATTGAGGATGTCTTGGATCAAAAGCACGAACATTGGCTCGAAATCGTCGAGACAATTGAGAGAATCGCTGTGAATTATCAATTAAGAAAAGTAATAGCCAATGCCATGGATTTCGATGATCTTTTGACCAACTTTTATTTGTTATTATTAAAATCAAAAAATGTTTGTGAAAAATATTCCAAACAATTTCAATATATTTTAGTAGATGAGTATCAGGACACAAATAAAGTTCAAGCTTCCATTGTTAGATTGTTGGCAGATGTCCACAAAAATATTTTGGTAGTAGGGGATGACGCCCAGAGTATCTATTCTTTTCGTGCAGCAGACATTGAAAATATTCTTGATTTTGAAAATCAGTATAACAGCGCCAAGGTGTTCAAACTAGAAGTAAATTATCGTTCTACTCCAAACATTCTTAATGTTGCGAATGTTGTAATTGCCAACAATGGCAAACAATACACCAAGGAGTTACGGAGCGTAGTGGACGAATTTACCAAACCAGAAATTCACGAATTTGTTGATGATGGCGAGGAGGCCGAGTTTATTACCAACAGGATTGTTGAATTAATTGGTGAAGGAGTGGCACAAGACAAAATTGCAGTTTTGTTTCGGGCTGCTTTTCATAGCCAAGCTTTGGAAGTGGAATTGTCTAGACATCATATCGCTTATGATTATCGTGGCGGAGTGCGATTTTTTGAAAGAGCCCATATCAAAGATGTTTTGGCTTATTTGCGGATTTTTGTAAATAGAAATGACACTATCGCTTGGGGTCGTGTTCTCAATATGCAAGTTGGGATTGGTTCATCAGGAGTTTCCAAGGTGCTCGAGTGCATATTTTATAACTCAGATAATGGGGTAGAGGAATTGAAGAAAGCTGGTGCCGTACTTTCGGCTAGAGGTCAAATGGGCTGGGCTGATTTTTTGCAAATTTATGAAGCAATGGTTAGCGGTGGAGAATTACCCCAAGATTTGATATTAGCAGTTTTGAATTCTAGGTATTCAGAATATCTAGAAAATGAATTTCCGGACTATCGCGAGCGTCGGCAAGATATCGAGCAGCTAGCAGAATTTGCTACGAAAGCCAAAGATTTATCTAATTTTTTGGCTGAGGCGACGATGCAAGAAAATTATACCCGCAATAATAATAATGAGGGAGAGAGTGTTGGCGATACCGAAAAAATTGTGCTTTCCACCGTTCATCAAGCCAAAGGATTGGAGTGGGAAGTAGTCTTTGTGATCGGATTGTCTGCTGGTAGATTTCCTCATGATCGAGCTACGGGTAGCGGAGAGTTGGAAGAAGAGCGAAGACTTTTTTATGTGGCGATCACCAGGGCAAAAAAATATTTGTACCTCACCTATCCACTGGTGGGGAGTAGGGGAGATATGCTACAAGGACCAAGTTTGTTTCTCGATGAGATTGATCGTGATTTGATTGATGAAAACAGAGTGAGCGGCAGTACAGTATTTGATTTTAATGACCCAAGCGATGACCTCGATGACATTACTTACGAACCACTTTTTGATGAAAGGCCAAGAACAAGTTTTTTGAAGAGTCTGGATGATTTGTAAATTTTTATCTTAAACATCTTAACACCTTAACACTCTCTTACACACAAACACTTAGATATTTCAGTACTTGTGCTAAAGTGCTTGAGTGTTTAGGTGTTTGAGTTATTATTATTTTTCAAACTCTATAATTTTTCTAAATATTTTTTCTAGCACTTTCTCAATACTGCCTTCCACAGAAAATCCTGCCGCTTTAACGTGTCCTCCGCCACCAAATAGTTTTGCAAAAGCGGAGACATCTGTGTCATCGCTGGTGGTGCGGAAGCTTCCTTTCCAAACATTGTCATCCTGCTCACGAAGGACCATTCCAGCTCGGCCATCTTGAAGTGTGTTTAGGAAGTTGGCAATACCTTCAATATCGTCTTTGGTTGCTTGGCATTCTTCAACATCTTGTTTTGTAATGTACGTATGAACAATGTTGAGATCTTTATGTTGTTCCATTCTACCAAAAGCCACTCCCCACAGTTTTAGACATGGCAGTGTTTTGTCTTTGGCAGTGTGTTTGTTGATGAGAGAGATGTTTGCGCCCTTTAGTAATAGTTTTTCAGCAATATGAAGTGAGGAAGATTTGGTCGCTGAGTTGGTGAAGTGGCCAGTGTCGGTAATTAGTCCAGTTAGCAAGGCTGTGGCAATATGGCGGTCTATTTTAATATTGTTGTAGATAAAAAATTTGTACAGAATTTCCGTAGTAGAGCTAGATGTTCCAATCACAAGATTATGTTTGCCATAGTGAGTATTGGTGGAATGGTGATCAACGTTTATGATTGTTACTGGTTGATTTATTTTTTCAACAAATTTATCCACTCCAGCATAGTTTAAGTCGCCGGAGTCCATAACGAAGATCGTATCTATTTTTGAGTCTGCCCAGATATTTTCATTGCTGGTAATTTTTTCTGTATTGGGAATAAATTTTAATTTTGGGGAGATTTCTGTACTACAAAAAGCATAATATGGTTTACCAATGTTTTCTAAATATTGGATCATTGCTCCAGCCGAGCCCAGTGTATCTCCATCTGGATTTTGATGAGAGACAAGGACAATCTTACGAGAGTTCCTAATATGATCATGGATATGTTTGGCAGTTCTGTGGGGCATATCTTGTATTGTAACCAGTAACAAGTAACTAGTAAATTGAAATATGGATTTATATATAAAGCAAGCTTACGAATATACAGTATACAGCAAAAAAAGTCAATCCTTCACTGGAGACCATAGGAACTATCTTGTAGACCCCATTGCTTTCGTGTTATCATGTCATTTATATAGCGTAAAAAGTACTAGTTACTAGTTACTGATTATTATAAAATGTACCTCAAATCAATGGAAATTCAGGGATTTAAGTCTTTTGCCGAAAAGACTCTTCTTTCTTTTTTGCCACCAATGGACGGACGCAACAGTATTACTGCTGTAGTAGGGCCAAATGGTAGCGGGAAATCTAATATTTCAGACGGTATTCGTTGGGTTTTGGGAGAACAGAGTATGAAACAGTTGCGTGGTAAGAAAGGGAGTGACATTATTTTTTCTGGTTCGGAGAATAAAGGACAGATGAGTGTGGCTAGTGTTACCATCACTCTTGACAATAACAACAAGCAATCTCTGATTGAATACGATGAATTAGTTGTTACTAGAAAGTTATACCGTACAGGAGATAGTGAATATTTGATCAATGGTTATAAGGTTCGTCTGTTTGATTTGCAAATTTTGTTGGCTAAGGCACAATTTGCGCATGGATCGTATAGTGTGATTGGACAGGGCGTAATTGACAGAATGCTTCTTCAATCTCCTCAAGAGCGAAAAGCTTTTTTTGATGAAGCATCTGGAATCAAAGAGTTTCAAATCAAGCGTCATCAAGCATTTTTAAAATTGAATCGTAGTAAAGAACATATTGAACAAGCTGACATGATCTTGCAAGAAATTACGCCACGCTTGAAGACTTTGACAAGACAAGTAAAAAAATTAGAACAACGTCAAAATGTGGAAATGAGTTTGAGAGAATTTCAAGAACAGTATTATATAACTTTGTGGAAACATTATGTTAGTGATCTTTCTCTTGTTCAAAAAAATTATAATGAAATCGAAAATCAATGTCGTGAATTGGAAGTGAAATTATCTGGCACACAAGAAGATCTTGCTATTTTAGCCAGGGCAGAATCTCGGCAAGATGCTTTCTTAGCACTTCAGAGGTCTTATCAGGATTTAGTTCAGAGAAAAAATAAATTAGAACAAGAACGAGCAGTGTTGTCTGGCAGGATGCAGACAGAATACAGCAAAGCTGGGAAGCACAATGTCAATTGGTTGGAAAATAAAACTACTGATTTGCGTTCATCTTCTGAGCATATAAAGCAAAACTCTTCAGATTTGTTGTTGAAAAAAAATCAAATAGAACAAACTTTGACAGAAGAAAAAAAGAAAAAAGAAGTGCGTGATGTCGAGTATACAGAATTGAAAAATCATTTGGTCAATCTTGAACAACGTTTTCAAGAGATGAAAAATGATCAGACATTGTGGCAGTTTACTGGTCTGACTGCTGTCGAGGCTATTCTCTCTGAGAGACATCGTTTTGGTAGGGTACATGGAGCTGTCGCACAGCTAGCTGAGGTGGAACCTAAGTATAGCCTAGCTCTTGATGTGTCAGCTGGTTCACATCTCAATTCTTTGGTAGTTGACGATGATGGCATTGCTCGTGATTGTATTGAATATTTGAGAACAGAGCGTCTCGGTTATGCATCATTTTTGCCTTTGAACAAAATTAAATCACGTATTTTGCCTAGTGATATCACTCAATATTTATCATATAACGGCGTGTATGGATTGGCAATTGATTTGGTAAAATTTGATCAGAAATTTGCTAATATTTTTTCGTATATTTTTGGCAGTACACTCATTATTGAAAACATTAATGTTGGTCGGGAAATTGGCATCGGTCGGATCAGAATGGTGACGCTAGATGGTGACATTTTGGAGACCAGTGGTAGTATGAAGGGTGGTTATCGTAAAAAGAACAAACGAGGATTGAGTTTCGCAGATTCCTCTTTGTATAACAGTGCTGTTGATGCTGACAAAACAGAAAAAGAAATGATGGAAGCGAAGAGCCAGTTATTAGAATTGGAAAGATTGATTGCCGATAAACAAAAAAATATTTTTGATCTTACTTCTCAGTATGAAATTTTGTCTGAAAAACAAAATATGCTAGAAAATCAAATTAGAGATGCAGAGAGTGAAAGGGCCGCACTTGAACAAGAGCTTGCCTTGTCGACGATGAGTGCCAACGACTACAGTAGCATCATGAAAGAAGTGTCTGCCCAAAAAGATTCTGTGGATGTTGGTATAAACAAGATAAAAAAAGATTTGTTAGGAATCCAGAAAAATATTGATGAGTTCAATGCTAAAGAAGAAGAAAAAAAACAGCGTGTCTTTGCTCTCCAGAATCAAATGCAAGATATACAGGCTAGTCTTAATATGGTCGTAATGGAAAAAAATGATTTGAATATTAAAATTGTTAAAATTGAAACCAAGGAAGAAGATTTGGAAAAAGAAGCCTATCAGGAATTACATTCGTCTATTGCCACTCTAGGAGACAAGATAATCAGTAAGTACACGCTAACAGACCTTGATGAATTGCAAATTCAAATTCAAAAATTAAAATATCAACTTAGTTTGATTGGTGGTATTGATGAGGAAGTTTTTGGCGAGTATGAAGAAACAAAGACACGCCATGAAGATCTGTCTGTACAGCTTGATGATTTGAATGAGGCTGTAGACGATCTTGAACAGATGATCGCTGAGTTGGATGAGATTATGAGAAAAAAGCGTAGTAAGGCTTTCAAAGAGATTCGAAAAGAATTCAAACGATATTTTGCCATTCTTTTTGATGGGGGATCAGCTGACTTGGTGGAGATGTATGGTGAGGAGAATGATGATCAACAATCGATGGGCGACGAACAGGCATCGGAAGATTTGGAAGGTGAAGATGATTTGACCGTAGAGAAAAAAAACAAGCGTAAAAATAGTAAGGAAATTTTACAAGGGATAGACATCAAGGCTTGTCCGCCAGGCAAGAAGATCAAGCATATCCAGTCACTATCTGGAGGAGAGAGGACGATGACCTCCATTGCTCTTGTTTGTGCTATTCTACATATCAATCCCGCTCCATTCGTAGTTCTCGATGAGGTGGAAGCAGCTCTTGATGAAGCCAATACCCTCAGACTCACCAAGATCATCCACGAACTTTCTGTCCAGTCTCAATTTATTCTTATTACTCACAACCGGGCAACTATGCATGCTGCCGATGCTCTCTATGGGGTTACGATGGGTAGTAATGGAATTAGTAAGCTTGTTAGTGTGAAGTTGAATAATTAAACAGAGGCACTGTCCACAGTTTGTTTGATATCTTTTCAACTTTTTTATTTTGTGTACGAAATTCGAACAGAACGAAAAATGTGAAATTACCAATATGATTATATATAAAAATAAAACAACTAAGAAGACAAAGAAGACTCTTTTTGCGAGTTAGCTTTTATTTTCTTAATTATGACAAAGTTGCCTCGCATTGGATACGGGTTTTTTTTAAACAAAAAGACAATTGAGCTTTCTGCCACCCTCTCATTCGAGCCGTGTTTTCATCACGACTCACATCTCAAATATGGATGTATGGTACATGGTGTATATATGTTTGAGCTGTGATGGATATGACTGAGGTAGTTTCCTTGACATTTTTAGAATCTTTGTTATACTAATCCTCGTCACAAAATAGATTTTTTTTAGTGAGTTACGACCTCGCTATGAGTATCTAAAAGTTCTCAATTTAAGTTAATTTATTAGTAATTTTCGCATATTTCCTGCCTACTGGCAGGCAGGCGTAACTTTTATAATTTCGTATATATATTATGTTAATGATTCGTCTCCAAAGATTGGGAAGAAAAAAATCTCCATCTTATCGTCTTGTAGTTTCTGAAAAAGCTCGTGATCCACAGGCCAAAAGTCTAGAAATTCTTGGACATTACAATCCTGTGGCTATCCCAAAAATTGTGGAATTGAAAGAAGATCGTATCAAATTTTGGCTCGCACAAGGTGCTCAACTATCTGAAAGTGTCAACAATTTGTTTGTTAATGCTGGTATTGTGACTGGTGCAAAGCTAAAGTCAGTGGCGATCAGTAACAAACGTCAAGCCAAAATTGACAAAATAAAAGCAGAAAAAGTTGTAAAGGAGAAAAAAGTTGCAGAGGTTTTAGAGCCTGCAAAGGAACAGGAAGTCGTTGTGGATGAGAAGGCACCTGCAGAGGAATTGGCAGTGCCTACTACTGAAGAAAAGTTTATCGACGTTGTAGAAGATTTGAAAGATGAGGTTGCCCCAGTTGAAGAAGAAAAAGAACCAGAAGCCGAAACTCCGGCAGAAGAAAAACCTGTGGAAGTTTCTGAGGAAAAAAATCAATAGAACCAGAAACAGAAAAAAAGTTAATAACTTGTTAAAACATCTTAGAAAAATTCTGGGATGTTTTTTTATCCACTTTTTTGGTTAATTTGACATTATTGACTTTGTTAAAAGTGCGTGGTATACTTTTTTCACTTCAGAACTGAGCCTTGTTGGGTTTTCCAAGCAGGTAGAGTCGACAGTTCGATGCTAAGTTATAGAAATATAGAGAGACAAATATGGATCAAGATCAAGCTTTTGTCGAACACGTTGTCAGGGCGATTGTCAACAATCCAGACGATGTAAAGGCAACACGTACTGTTGATGAACGAGGCGTGCTTATCACATTGGATGTCAATCCAAGTGATATGGCATACGTCATCGGTCGTCAAGGACAGACAGCTAGATCTATTCGCACACTCTTGAAGATCGTTGGGGCAAAAAATAACGCTCGCGTTAACCTCAAGATCAATGAGCCAGAAGGTAGCACCAGACCACCAAGACCAGCCAGTTCGGCTAGTTTCACTTCCTACACACCAGCCCCTTCAACACCAGCTCCAAGTGATGACGATATAGATACTAGTGCAGTAGATGGATTGAATATCTAACAAAAAACACAAAATAAAAATTCCTTATTAGTTTGTAAGGAATTTTTTTTACTTTCTTAACTTGACGCTATTTGATAAAATAGTTACAATACCAATAATATTACATATTACTCAATAATTTTAATAACATTTTATCATATGTCTGCCAAATTAGAACGCCTTATTAGACTAGCCAAAAAGACAGGGGACACACTAATTATCCACGATAAGGATAACACTAGAGACATGGTGCTCATGGATGTGGATCAGTATGAAATGATGGTGGACAATGATACAATTTTTGGTCATGGTGAGGACTGCGGACGTCAGAATCTGTATGAAATGAGTGAGGGGGAAATGCTTGATAAGATCAATCGTGATATATCTATCTGGCGGTCACAAAAAGATTTGGATGATGAGTGGAGTCGTAATGAACATTTAGATAAGTATATGGCAGAGCACCCGTTGCCAGATCCATTTGAAGAAGATTTTGTACATCATACTGATTGGCATGACGCCGGCAGTATTTTAGGCGATCGTTATAAGGGCTTGTCAGATTTTGAAGTTGAAGATGAAGACGATGACGAGTTGGAAGACGGAATACATTTTGATACTCCAAACGATGAATTTCAGGTAGAAGATGTTTCTGTATTTGACAACGATGTTGATTTTGGAGAAATGAATTTGGAGTCTAATAATGAATTGCAAAGTATTCCATTCTCATTACCAGATTCAGAAACAGATGATTGGGAAGAAGAACATTTACCTGGTGAGGAACCAATATTTTTTGAAGAACCAATAAGGTAAAAGGTTACGTCTTTGATATATATTTTTTCGGTTTAAGTATCCCCAATTTATCCCTGGCTTAATCTCTTGACTTTCTATTAGGGATACTGTATAATCCCACTCGCATTTTGTGCGTGTTTATTTTACGCTAAATTTGTCTTTTTAAACAATTATAAAGAAGGCCGCTGGATTACAAAACTAGCTCGACCACTCGAGGCTAGTGCGGTGAAGTATTTTGCCCGTATGGCAGATTTTGATCGTTCCAAGCCACATGTGAATGTGGGAACCATTGGTCACGTTGACCACGGTAAAACGACATTGACTGCTGCAATCCTTAAGGTTGCCGCAGCCCATGGTTTGATAGCACAAACCAAAGATGTCGACCAAATTGATGCTGCTCCAGAAGAAAGACAACGTGGTATTACTATTGCCACAGCTCATGTAGAGTATGAGACAGAGTCTCGTCACTACGCACATGTAGATTGTCCAGGCCATGCTGATTATGTTAAGAACATGATTACAG
>PFPK01000023.1 GCA_002793015.1 Candidatus Magasanikbacteria bacterium CG_4_10_14_0_2_um_filter_37_12
GTTTCAACAAGACGAGGTAATACAATGTTCAACACTTCTTCTCTACTTGGTTCAAATAAATAATCATCAACTTCCATTGTTTCCAAAATATGTTCTTCTTTCTTTTCTTCGACGTCTCCACCAGGACCGACTTCAGCTATCATTTTCTCGAGATCGATTTCAGAAATTGGCAAAACTTGTCTTAATTTTGCGACTTGGCTTATGACTGATTGAAAATCAGTATAAGCAACAACAACTTTGTCATACGTCCCTTCTTCATATGCCTTGATAATAACTTGAGCAATATGCATCATGTCAATAAATTGTGGTGTGTCAGAAATATCGCTATATGATGCGATGAGATTGTAGCCATGTTTTTTTGCAAAATCTGCACCTTTTTTCCCAATACCAATCACATCTACCTGAATAGTATCTGAAGGCTCAATAACATGAGCACGTGAAACTCTTTGACGACTAATATTTTTTGGATCTTTGAGTTGTTCTGCAGTTTTTCTAATGATATTACTATTGAAACTTCCACATAAACCGCGATTTGATGTGATCATGACGACGAGCAATTTTTCTACTTTACGCACCTTGAGCAATGCCAGTTTTTCTTTTTGTGTTTTTGAAAGACTCACGAGCAAATCCCATGCCATAGTTGCATAGGTACGAGTATTGAGAGTTGCTTCGACAGCCTTTCTCATTTTTGAAGCCGCGACCATTTCCATTGCTTTGGTAATTTTTTTTGTATTACCAACGGATTTGATGCGACGTTTTATCGCTTTTGTGTTTACGGCCATAGTGTTCAACTATCAACGAATAATGATCAACGATCATTGTCCATTGTTTATTTTTGTTTCTAAGTTAATTATTGATTTCCAGAGCAACTTTCCAACTTCATCAAGTAGATTCCAGCATTTTTTATAATCATTGATACTAACATACTCTCTCTGGCATGAGAAATAGAGAAAAAACTTTACTTCCATGAGTGAACCGTATGCTATTTCTAAATGATTGAGAAATACTTTACCTTTTCTCCTTCCATAACCTTCGGTAATATTGGCTGGAATTGATGTAACTGCTCGACGTAATTGATTACAAATACCAAATTTTTCTTCTACAGGAAATAATGGTATCAAATCATACACACAGTGTGCCAATTTGACTGCTTTATCAAATGCAGGATCATCTCTTTTATATTGTTTTCCCTCCATATAATTCAATGATCGTTGTTAGTTATTTGTTGATCGTTTTATTGTAACAAATTCCTTACAAGCTTCTTTCAATTCACTTTCAATCTTCTCATCCCACTCCCCTGCCTTAATTTTATCAAGCAAAGCTAGTTTTGTTTTGTTCATAAATTCAACCAATTTTTTTTCAGTGGCTGACACTTCTTTTATTTCTACATCATCAAACACACCATTGTTGACTGCATAAATTACTACGACTTGATCTTCTACTGCCATTGGTGAATATTGTGGTTGTTTCATGAGTTCTGTAATGCGATAACCTAGATCGATTTGTTTTTTTGTATTCGCATCAAGATCACTTGCAAACTGTGCAAATGCTTCGAGTTCACGAAACTGTGCCATCGCAAGTTTTAGTTTTCCAGATACTTTTTTCATTGGTTTGATCTGAGCAGCTCCGCCCACACGTGATACAGAAAGACCGATACCAACCGCTGGACGAACACCTTTGTAAAACAAATCAGTTTCAAGGAAAATCTGTCCATCAGTAATAGAAATAACGTTTGTAGGAATATATGCGGTTACATCACCTGCTTGTGTTTCGATAATAGGAAGTGCGGTAATAGATCCACCGCCATTTGCTTCGTTCAGATTGCATGCACGTTCAAGAAGACGTGAGTGAAGATAAAAGACATCTCCCGGATACGCTTCACGACCTGGTGGACGACGAAGCAAAAGTGAAATTTCACGATATGCCCATGCTTGTTTGGTAAGATCGTCGTAAATGATAAGTACATCTTCGCCTTTGTCTGCAAAATACTCTGCCATGGCCACACCAGAATATGGTGCAATAAATGACATGCTGGCAGGTTCAGAAGCCCCAGCAACTACAATGGTAGTGTATTCCATAGCACCAGCTTCTTCAAGTTTTGCAACGATACGAGCTACTTTAGATTCTTTTTGCCCAACAGCCACATAAATACATTTCATGTTTTGGCCTTTTTGATTGATAATAGCATCAATCGCAATCGCAGTCTTACCAGTCTGGCGGTCGCCAATAATAAGCTCACGTTGTCCACGGCCGATTGGGATCATAGAGTCAATTGCTTTGATACCAGTCTGTACAGGTTCATGCACGCCCTCTCTAGTCATAACACCAGGGGCAATCTTTTCAACAGGATAAAATTGTTTTGTTGTGATTTCGCCTTTGCCATCAACTTCTTGACCAAGTGCGTTTACCACACGACCAATCATCTGCTCACCAACAGGTACTGACAAAATTCTGCCAGTTCGCTTTACTGTGTCACCCTGTTTGATATTTTTGTATTCTCCAAGAATCATGGCTCCAACAGTCTCTTCTTCTAGATTGAGAGCTACGCCCATCACTCCACCGGGAAATTCAAGCATCTCTTGAGCTTGACATTTGGTCAGTCCACTCATGCGCGCAATCCCATCACCAACTTCGATCACAGTACCAATTTCTTCTACTTCAACAGTCTTTTCAAATGCTGAAATATGTTTTTTGAGTTCTTCGACTATTTGGTTTGTAGACATAAAATATCAATTACATACGGAATACGAATGGTACGAAATTACGAAAAAATTTATGTTCGTATTTTCGTAGTTTTTGTATTTCGTATGTTTAGTTATTAACTAAACATTTTTTTAAACTATTTATCTGCGTTCTTACACTCCCATCCAAAATCTTATCTTCCATTTTTATTTTTATTCCACCAATTAAACCATTATCAACTCTCTGTAGCGCTTCTACTTTTTTCCCAAACACTTTTTTGATTTGAGCAATTGTTTCACTATCCAATTCTCTTGCTGATGTAATTTCCAATTCAACCACGCCTTCTTTTTTCTTGACAATACTCTCAAATTCAATAATGATCCTGGTAGCCTGCGTCAGCTTATGATGACGAAAAAGAAGCTCTACAAATTTTTGCAAAACCAATTCTAAATCCTTACCATCTAAATCTATGGTAATCTCATACAAGCTTTCGGCAAATTGTTTGTTTGATATTTTGGCCATATTTATCTTATGATTGATTTCCAAGTTGTAGTTAGTTCTCTCCATGATGCACCACTTCTTTTATATCTGTTTTATCCAGTACAAAACGATCTTCTTTTTTTTATATGTTATAAAACCCCTAATTTCCTTGCCAGCCAGGACTTCTGGTAGCCAACTTGCATCAGATTCTAAAAATAATTTTTTCCTAATCATATCCGCAATATCTTCCTTACTATACCAGTTCCAACTTTCAATTTTATCTCTTTCACCTTTTGGAACAGAAGGTACTCCTTCAAATTGATCTGTTTTATAAACGTAAAGAACAATACTGTTATTATCTGGAAAATCGATTTTCAACACGGCCTTTGTTTCCAAATTTTCTGTGGCAATTGTCAAATTTGTCTCTTCACCAGCTTCACGAGCAGCCCCATCTTTTATTTTCTCAGTAAGTCTTTCTTCTCTTCTTTCGTCAGCCTGTGCTTCTCCATCGCCAGAAGTCTCTACTTCCACTTTTCCACCTGGACCATTAAATTTATCCATGCCAATCTTCTGTAACTTTTTTCCTAACAAAAATTTTCCATCTTTATTCTCTATCAATACCATTGTTTGAAAACTTCTTGTCATAATACTAGGTGTCAAATTTTTTATCCTTTCAAGCCCTTTAGACTTTCTTCAATCAACTTTTTATCACTTGCACTGTCTACTTTCTGATTCAAAATCTTTTCTGTTGCCATAATTATCAAATTAGTAGCTTCTCTACGTACTTCTTCAAGTGCATCTTCCTTTTCAATTTTGATGTTTTTCTTGACTTGGACAATAAGAAGTTCGATATCTACTTTAGCTTTGTCTTTCATCTTTTCGCCCATCTCTTTTGCCTCAGTGTGTGCTCGTTCAATAATCTTATTTGATTCTATTTTAGACTCATCAATTTTTTCTTGAAATTTTTGTTCACTCATTTTTAGATTGGTCTCTACTTCCTTGGCGTTATCAATACTTTCATCAATCAACTTTTTACGTTTTTCTAAAGTCTTTGTAAGAGGTTTAAGAATCAAAAACCAGACAATTACTATCACAACAGCAAAGTTGAGCAATTGAAACGCAAAAAGCTGAGCATTTATACCAAGCGAGGCAGCAAGGCCTTCATCACCAACAGCTGTGCCACGAGTGCTTACCTCGGCGTATGCTTCTGGAGTGTCAGGGCCTGTCTCTGCGCCAACTAGGGGCGGTTGGTCATAAGTATTGACGATAGTATTTTTGTTTTCTGTTGACATATAATAACTTCTATCAGCTTTCAGACTTCTGACTTCCTTTCTTCGTATATGAAGTCTGAAAGTTGAAGTCTGATTGCTTCTTTTAAGAAAAATAAACTAACCAATCTGAGTCTAATATACTAAATTACTAGACTCAGAGTACGTCAATTTACTTGAGTGTAAATGCAACAACAAGTGCATAAATTGCAACAGCCTCAGCAAAGGCAGCACCCAAAAGCATTGGCACAAAAATCTTGCCAGCAGCTTCTGGATTACGACCAATAGCTTCCATGGCCTTACCTACTAGGCGACCAATACCTATGGCTGGTGCAATACTACCAATACCCATGACAAATGCTTTTGCAAGCACCACGACTGATGCGTGATCTAATCCTTGAAACATATGTTTCTTTTGTTACTTCACTAGGGCCGTTCGAAGAGAATTTAATATTTTACTTCGCGGCTAGTGGATAAAAGGCTTACGAGGCCTACGAGGCCTACAAGGTTCATGCAGCTTTTTTTAATAAGCCTAAGTGAACCTTGTAAACCTTGTAAGCTTCCTAATGTTCCCCATGCGGTGCTTGCACTGCGACTGTCAAATATACCAACGTAAGCATTGAAAATACAGCGGCCTGAATCAATCCTACTAACAATTCTAACAACATAAATGGAGTGGGCACAAGAGCTGCCACAAGAGCACCAATGACAGAGATCAATACTTCCCCAGCAAAAATATTGCCAAACAAACGCAAGGACAATGAAATAACTTTGGCAATCTCACTAACAATTTCAATCAGTCCAACAGCGAATTCGATAATAGCAGTCAAAATAGAAATAGGTCCATTGGTAATACTCTTAAAAATATTTTTGATTTGGATAAACTTACCCAAATGAGTAAAAATACCAATCGCCCCAAAGGCATAGATATGAGATGAGATAACTGAAACAAGAGCCATGGCTAAGGTAAGATTGAGATCGGTATTGGCCGGACGAAGGAGCATATTGTGCCCAACAGTAATGCTACCAGTCCCTGGTAAAAGACCCAACCAATTGGACAATAAAACAAAGAAGAAGATCGAGCCGACTATTGGTAAAAATTTAATAGTCTTCTTTCGGTCTCCTGTCACTTGATCAAAATAACCTAACACTGATTCCAAAAAAAATTCGCAAATATTTTGTAATTTTCCTGGCTTCAACTTGATACTCCTTTTGACAAAAATCCCAAGTACAAAAAATATTACAATTGCAATCCACACATTAATCATTGTGTTAGTTACATTTATGGATCCAAAATGAAACAGCACGTCTGGTGGTAAATTGGGAATATGAATTTCGGTCATAACGTTTAACTTTCTAAGACAATTCTTCTGTCGGACATTCGAAATATTTGTAATTCGAATATTTTATGAATTCACGTGTTATTTATCATCAAGTTTCTTATACTCTTCCCCATAGGTCTTTGCTTTCTTAAATATCATTATTCCAGATAACGGAACAGCCAAAATGAATCCTAAGGCAGTAAACTTCCAACCAGTCGCATACTTTTCATCCAAATATTGACCAACAAGGACAAACATTACCACAGGTAAAGCAATTATAGCTCCAAAATCCCCAATGATCCTCAGACCTAACAGCATATATTGCCTTTCCTTCTTGTCTTGTGGTAAAAGAGGCATAATTCCTATATAAAAAAGACGACATAATTATAGTCGCTTATGAATAAAATGTCAACGCATTTGCATTTTTTTTTGTGTATAACTAATAGCTAGTTTTAGACATTTTATTTTTGATAAATAACCACCAACATTAAAGACGGCGATCTAACAAAAATAAACAAAATTTATGTTATCTTAAGCAAAATCAAATAATTTTTTGGCGTTTTGAGCCGTAATCTGTGCCACTTCGTCGCTACTCATCCCCCTCGCTTCAGCCAGTTTGGTGACCACTTCCCCCACCATCCATGGCTCGCACCTCTGGCCTCTATATTTTTGCGGTGCAAGGTACGGAGCATCAGTTTCCACCAAAATTCTGTTCAAAGGGACTTTTTTAAGCACCTCCAATAAATCCTCTTGTGGCTTTGGATCTGTCTTTTTTGGTGAAAATGTTACAACACCTGTAAAACCAAGATAAAATCCCATATCCAAATATTGCCCAGCCTGTTCCCAGTTTCCAGTAAAACAATGAATCACACCCGGCGAATTTGAAATTTGAAACCCACCTGTCGGACGGGCAGATTTGAAATTTGAAATTATGTTTATCATCTCTCTATGGGCATCTCGAACATGGACAACGAGAGGTTTCCCAACTTCTGCAGCTAATTTGGCATGTTGCAAAAATACTTGTTTTTGCTTTTCCATTACTAATTCTTGGGCAACCCCATCTGGCATGTGAAATCTATCCAGACCAGTCTCCCCTATCCCAATTACTTTAGGATGCTCAGCTAATTTTTTGTAAGCCACATAATCAAACTGTTCACCTCGTGACAAAAAACTGGTGGCTTCTTCTTCAACCTGCATTACATATTCCTGAATTGGGTGCAAACCAACTGAAGCGTAAATCCAATCGTATTTTTCTGCCAATTCCACAGCTAGCTTACTAGTACTAAGTTGAGTACCGACAGCATTGAGAATAATATTTTTTTCTGTACATCTTTTCAACACTTCATCTCTATCTTCATTATAAGCTTTAAATTGAATATGACAGTGAGTATCAATGAGCATAATAATTATCTAAAATTTATAAACATAAATACTAACGTCCTTCTCCTTTCCTTTATCAATAAAAATAGACTCTAGCCCTTCAATCGGAAAAACATAAGAAATTACTCTTGAACCAAACTTCATTTCTGCTTGTAATTTTTTCTTAAATTTTCCAGCCATACTATCACGCATTCCAAACACATAAACCACATCTGCATCATGCAAATTTTCTCTGTACAGACTTTTTAAGTTTAACTCTATATTATTATAAGACGATAACAAAAGTCTAAATTTACAAAAAAGAAAGAGTGGCAAAGCTAATTCTACTCCGAGAAAATTATTGTTGGGATAACTTTTTGCCAAGTAAAACAAAACCTTTCCATTACCACAACCAAGTTCACAAAACTTTTCCCCAAGCTGCAAATTTGTAATATTTTTTATACGCTCCAAATCTTTTTTAAATGTTGGCAACCAAGGAGCGAGGGAAATAAACGATATAAAAAGAGTAAAAAGAAATAAAAGAAAAAAAGACAACCAAAAAATCATAGAAGGTTATCCTGAATGGCATCAATGCTATTATTAATCGAGTCTAGAGCATCTGGCATCAATGGCCAGATCATTCCAGCAGTATTTTCTGCAATTGGGGCAACCCATGAGTCTTCAATTGCTGCCATAGTCACAGAAGACAGTGGAAATACCTCAATAAAAAGTAATACTAGACCCACAGTAATAAGACCTTCAAAAATACCAAGCAGTGTGCCAAAAAATCTAGTCATCGATTGAATAAATGGCATCTTGGTAACTATATCAGTACTTTTTTCTATTATCCAAAATCCAAATCCGACCATCCGATTGACAAAAACAAAAACAATGACAAACATCACTACATAAGAAATATTCTGCCCCCACCCAGTAATCCCGACAAGCCAATTACCCATAGGGGCATAAACTATACCTGCTAAAAAAGCCCCTAAAAGAGTGCCAACCAAAGAACCAAACGTATGGATAAGACCAAACCAAAAGCCAAACATAGCAAAACCAGCGATAAGAATAAGAAGGATAATGTCTGCGAAGTTCATAAATTATAGATTAATTAATGTTAAAACTTTGTACAAATGCCAAAACAATCTTGAAATTAGATTACTTTAACAAAACTAAGGTTACAAATGTGACAAAGATTTCAGAGGTATTTGAAACATCTGTGTTCTTTGTAACATTTAATAGACTTGAAAAAAAGTCAAAATTTAGCTATATTGTCTATACTATGAATAATATTTTAAACAATAATAGTGTTGTCTACATTACCCGCGACATCGAACGAGCTCTTGGTGCCCCCCCTAATTTGAATAACTATTTTATTATCTCAAATTTTACAGATTTTGCCAAACAAATCGCAGGGGACAAAACAAATGTACTGCTTATTGAGGATGGTCAACAACTGGATACATGGCAACTAATGGAACATCAAGAAACTAAAAAATTCCTCGCCAAATTAACAAATCCAAATATTCTAGTCTTCAAATCTACCAATCAGATAGAACGAATCTGTCAAAAAAACAATTGGAAGCTACTCAATCCACAAACAGACTTGGCAAATAAAATAGAAGAAAAAATATCTCAAATAGACTGGCTGGATGACCTCACTCACCTCCTCCCAGATCACAACATTAAAAATTGTAATAATATTGAATGGAAAGGCCAACCATTTATCCTACAATTCAATCGTGCCCACACAGGATCTGGAACAATTTTTATTGATTCTAAACAAAAATTATTGAACATAAAACAAAAATTTCCTAATCGCCCTGCCAGAGTTACAAAATATATAGAAGGACCAATTTTCACTAGCAACAATGTGGTTACAGACAAAACAACACTGATTGGTAATATCAGCTACCAAATTACTGGTCTTGAACCTTTTACTAATAACAAATTTGCCACGATTGGAAATGACTGGGGTTTACCAAACAAAATTCTGAACCAAAAACAAAAACAACAATGGGCAGATATAACAAAAAAAATTGGCGACAAATTGCGAAAAGATGGCTGGAAAGGATTGTTCGGGATTGACGTGGCACTAGAAGAAAGTACGGGAAAATTATTTTTGATTGAAATAAATTCCAGACAACCAGCTTCCACTTCTTATGAATCACATCTG
>PFPK01000021.1 GCA_002793015.1 Candidatus Magasanikbacteria bacterium CG_4_10_14_0_2_um_filter_37_12
AACGCAATTATTTTGGCAGAGTTTAATCGTCATATGGCTACGACCACTTATCAAGCTGGTTTTAGATTGTACGAGTGTGATGGTCCAAATTGTTTAGAACCTACGAAGGTGGATGAGGATAAATATGAAATAGACACTAGTAACCCACTGCAGATTAAGATACAACCTTTGCCAGATTTGGCGAATAATCAATATTATCGAGTCAGCTTAAATGGTGCGTTTGATGATGGGGAAGTACCCACTACAACCATGAAGTCTCTTGGTAAATTAGATCCGCCTACTTGGGATGGTGATTATCTCGAGCCAATCACTTGGGTTTTCAAGACTAAGACAAGTGGGGCATCTTGTGCTGTTGACCATGTAAAAATTATTCCTAGCCCTTACACAGCATATTACATTGGTGACAAGGTCAAGATGACAGCTACTCCGTATGGTGCTCCAGGGGAGTGTAGCAAATATGGGCAACAATTGAATAAATGGTCCACAGATTATGACTATGTTTGGCAGTCAGGAAATCCACTGGTGGCCAATATCACCAATTTTAGTTCTTCTTTCCAATGGGCACCATTTTGCTCTAGCTCTTGTTTACCTCTTGGTAGTAATATTTCTTTTAGTGAAAAAGCTTCGACTTTACCTCTTTGTGGTAATGGTATAGTCGATGTTGGAGAAGATTGTGATGTAGCTGATCCTGATGAACAAATGTTCATCACTTGTAGTTTGGAATGTCTGCGTCCGGGAGACAGTGTAGCAGATTTATGTGGTAATGGCGTAGTTGACAATCCAGATAGTCAATCGGCTATAAACAAAAATGCCGGTGAGCAGTGCGATCCAGCCAGTTCTGTGGATGGAAAGTTTTGTAATAGTGATTGTACCAAGAAAGGTTCGTCTACTACTTTCAATCCTAATATTCCTGGATATTGCGGAGATGCCAAAGTTGGTAAGGAAGAGCTGTGTGATATTGCTCTATCCCCGGCAGAGGTGGAAGCCCAAGGATTGGAAGCAAATTATTCTCAGCTTGGCTGTAGTACCAGCTGTCTGAGGAAAGGTACTCCTTTGGCAGAGCATTGGTGTTTAAACCAAAGTACCTCTGTTCAAGAAACAGAATTTTGTCAGAATGCTAGTAGTGTCTGTGGCAATGGTTATCTAGAAAATGGAGAGCAGTGCGATCCTGGTGATGAAATAGAATCTGATCCCACTTGTAGCAATAAATGTCTTTACCAAAATCTTTGTGACACAGATTTTGCTCAGTGCCAAGGAGGCGATGATCCAGACGAGGGTTGTAACACTGATTGTACTTTAGCTGGCTCATCCATTTTTTATAATCAATCTTCAGTTTGTGGTGATGGTTTGTCAGGAGTAGGAGAAGTGGCTTCTTGCGAATTTACTACTACTGATGCCAGCGGTTCAACTACAGAATCTCCAATTCAAATTGCTACTGCCATTGGTGAGGCTCAAGTAGATGATAACAAACAACAGAAGACAATTATCCAATCTACACTAACTTATCCAACAGGGGTGAAAGTAGGAGACGGTGATTACACATTACAATGTGGGTTTGAAGAACCTGGCACAGTATTGGAATTTCCAGGGGAAAACGACCAATATACTGACTGTGTTTACCCAGATAGTTTTGCAGGTGGAGAAAATGGGTTAGGAGTAGGATACAATTCTTGTTGTTATCCTCGTCCGAGGCGTATTGCAGAATATCCAGTTAATTTTGCTGGTATGGATGGCAGTGAGCCTGTTTGTCCAAATACTTATATTGAAGCCACGTTTGACTCTGAGATAGATCAGACAAGTTTGGAAAGTAATGTTTATCTGGCTAGAGGATACAAATCATTTTTTGACTGTGCTTCGGCTGGTCAAGAAAATATTACTGCTACGACGACGGCAATTCTAAAGCTTGCTTACGGAAGTAGTCAAAATTTTGAAAATCAAGGATTTTGGGGAAATGTTTGGCAAAAGATCAAATCATTTTTTGGTGGGTTATTTGGTCTGGACGCTTATGCTGCCACCCAACTTAGTGATATTGATATTTGGTGCAAGAGCAATATTGCTCTCAATAGTATCGTTTTGCCAGATAGCGATCCAGAGTCATCAGACGTGGCCATTATGCTTACAGAAATTCTAGATAAGAAAGCTGTATATGCCCTTGTCATGGAAGGTGGTAAAAATGGTGTCACGAGTATTGACGGCGTCGGTATCAAGAATAAAAATAATAATAATAATTCTCTATCAGATATTTGGGCATTTGAGACTGGCAATAAAGTTTGTAAAATAAAAGAAGTCAACATCGATCCAAGTAGCCATTTGTTCAATGTATCAAATACCTCATCTGATTTTGTGGCTGAAGCAAAGGTTAACAACGGACAGCTGATTGTCTCTATCCCTGGTGTTTACGCCTGGACATGGGCTTGGGAACCACATCTGAGTACTATCTTTGATATTCCTGCTGATGGAGCTAGTGCTGATACATTTTTCACCAAGCTTGGTTCTACCAATGTTGAAGGAAGTGTCACTGCTCTTGGAATTGCCAAGATTACCGTTGACATGACCCCAGATGACGGTGGTAAACAGGCTGCGGGTACTCAGTTTGCCGGAGAGACATTGCTTACCTCCATGTTTTGTGAGCATCCTTGGCCAGCAATTGACCCAAAGACTGGTGAATGGCAACCATATACCAACGAAGAGTACAATTTTTCTATGAGTTATTGTGCTGATGCTGGGGTGTCTGGCAACACTGCTGATGATTTGCCATTTTTTAGTGATGTTCCTTTGTCTGATGGCGATGGTCTTTGTTTGTATGATTACAATGGTTGTAGTATTAGTACCAATTGTGATCCAGTATTTAAAATTGGTGATTATATTCTTTATACCGAAAATAAACAAGATACAAAAATTTGTCAGACAGCTGACGGTGGTGTGTTGTTCGGTACTATCAGCACCAATTCAACCGCTGCTGATGGCTCCGCTTTCTCATCCGTAAATGCTTATAGTTGTAGTGTTAATACCGATTGTAGTAATTCTAGTAGGTTCAAGAATGCCGATGGCCAATATGATTTTGATGCTCAGTATAATGGTTTTGAGGATCTGACAGACACGAAAAAAGATGATCTAGTAGCTAATTCTATCTGTGATACAGAAGAAAAAGTTGTTCAACAATGTGTTGCGAGTGCTCTTGGCAAGCAACTATTTTTCAACAATATCAATGATGATGCCGTTGGTATCCAAATATTCAAAAACGAACAAAGATTGAGTGCCAAAGATTGGTTTGCTCAAAAATATGAAGGTGCTACAGAAGTAGAAGTGGCAGGTTATGATGCTGTGAGAGACGCCAACAACAACAGCTACTATATCAATGCTCTCAATGTTGTAAAAGACGCTAATGAAAAAGTACAGAAAGTTTATAACAATATTTATTTATTTAGTGTCAACAATAGTGCTCAAGAGCCTACTAGAAATGTTTTTGGACAATTACGCGATTCATTGGAATTTAATACTAATTTGACTGATCACAAGTATTGTCTGGACAAAGATGGACTCAATCCTGATTTTCAAATATCTTGTTCAGAAGGAGATGATTTTCAATGTAATCAGGAATTGCAAACAGTGGTTTTGCAAGAAGAGCAAACTGGAATTTGTGCTATTGAAGATTCAGCTAAGTGGATTCGTGTAGAAAGCGGAGTGACAGACAATATTAACAAAATATTCTTCTTCTCCCCAACTCAAGGATGGTATGTTGGTGACAATGGGTTGATCGTCAGAACTCTGGACAATGGTGCATCGTGGAGTAAAACATATTTACCAGACGTAGCAAGCCTAAGAGGTGTATTTTTTGTAAATCCTGAGGATGGTTGGGCGACAGGTGACGGAGATGCATTTTACAAAACTACTAATGGTGGTGTTAACTGGGAATTGGTAGATCTTGGTGATCAAAAATATGACACTACGTTTAATGGTAAATTGGTTTATTTCAAAGATAGTACTACTGGATGGGTAGTAGACAAAGCCAACAAAGCTTACAAAACTACCGATGGTGGAAAAACTTGGCAACAAAATATGTTGACAGACGTAATTTCTAGTAAAATTAACGCAATGGATTTTGGTGATGGACTACATGGTGTAGCGGTAGGAGCTCTCGGTAAAATTATCCAGACTGAAGATGGTGGAAATACTTGGGTTAAAAAAGATTCTGGAATTACGCCATCAGACACAGAAGAATTGCGTGGTGTATCTTTCTTCAATTCTATAGTTTGGGTCGTCGGTCATAATGGCAAAGTCTTAAGGTCTACTGATAGTGGGGAGACTTGGTCACAAGTTTCTGCTGGAATCAGTTCATCAGATGTCTTGAGAGCTGTGTATAGTGTGTCTGGTAACGAAGTCTGGATTGGCGGATGGAACAGTCTTCTTGCTCATACAGCTGATGGTGTCCAATCAGTGTGGAATAAAACGTCTTTAACAGTTGCAATTGACGCAGAAGATATATTCTTTGTTGGTACTCAAGGCTGGCTTGGTGGCGAAGATGGTGCTCTCTGGCGAACTGGAGTACCTCCATTTGAGTGTGTCGCAGACACAGATTGTAATTTTGGTAATGTCTGTATTGGTGGCGTAGTTGGACAATATGATCAATTTGTATCTCCTGGTTGTCATGCTGAAAAGACCAAGCTCTTCCGTGATTGGGATAGATTGCATGACGTTGCGACCTTACAGAGTAGTCTTGTGTCACCATACCCAGAATTAGCCAATGGCACATTCCGCAAGAATTATGTCAATTCCAAATGGCCGTCTTGGGGACAGTTTATCGGCGAGATGCTTCAGGTCAATTTTGCCGAAAATAGCTCAGTCACAGATCCATTAAATGAATGGTCAAATTGTGGGGCTGATGATTTGAACACCTGTTGGGACAGCGGTACGTCAACATTTATTTGTCCAAAAAACATGAGTGTTTATGAGTACGAATATACGACATCTAGTTTGGGTTACACTCTTCATATTCCTATGGAATATTTGAAAGATGAGTCTTTCTTAGAAAAAGATTTTAGCATGTTTATTACCAACCCAGATGCTTTCACAGTAGAGCGTAATTGTCAGCCTAATGTTTCTTATAGTTTTGCCACTCAGCAGTGCGGGGATGGACTGGTAAGTCCGAGTGAACAGTGTGATCCACCAGGAGATTATGCGATTAGCAATAAGGGATACACTACGATTACTCCTGGAACTTGTGATTATAAATCTGAAACACAGAGTTGTAGTGTAGATGATGATTGTCCTGTGTCAGCTGGCACGTTGTATGAGGTGGGCACGTTTTTTATCAACCATAATGATACTGCAGAAGTTTGTCAGTACAACGGTAATTTGCTTTACGGCAATATTTTGGCAGGCAATGAATTGGAAGTGTTTGCCTGCAACAGCGACGACGATTGTAACGATAGCACAAATTATGGAGAAGACCAGAAGATCAATGTCTTTACTTTGCCAGCCAAACAATTCATTATGGAAGATAATTTTTTCCTTTCTGATATTCGGTTTAATTGTGTCAATCTGTCAGATATGTCAGATTATGATAATACCACTACCAGAAGTTGTATTGGCGCTGTCAATGCTGAAGAGCTGGTTGCTTGTCCAGCTGGACAAAAAGCTACGTCATTTTGTAGTAATTCTTGTCAGAAAGACTATAGTGTTTGTACACCAGTCTTCAAGTGTGGTAATGGTCTTGTCGAAGCAGGAGAAGCTTGCGATGACGGTAGTTTGAATGGTGGGTATGGTCAGTGCAATCTTACTTGTAATGGTTTGTCGCCAGCTTTTTGTGGTAATGAGAAGATTGATTATGATAAGAATGGCAACGCATTAGAATTTTGTGAAGTTCAGGAAAAGACGACAGAAGACAAGAACCTTGTGCTTCTCTTGGCCAATAATTATATTTTTAATGCTACCTGTGCCATCAATGATTTGGGGGTTAACTTGACCAAAATTTTACCTAATCTAATTTCTGCCAAAAAACAGGTAGATGAATATTTAGCAGTAGATACATCAAAAATCACAGATGAAGATTACAGACAATCTCTTAGTGTAGGTAGCCAAGTCGTATATTGTACTACAATAGGTTCGACTGACGATGATAAAGATGGTAAATGTGCTAATAATGACAACTGTCCATTTGACTACAACCCAAATCAATCTGATATTGACGAAGATGGCGTTGGAGATGTTTGTGACGCCGACGTCTACGTCGGCACTCAAATATTGAATTATATACACAACGCAGTTTACACCCAACTTTCCAACCAGAAAAATAAAATTTGTTCTGAATACATTGGTTATTGTGCAGAAAATAGTGATTACATTTGTCGTAACGATGCTGATTGTGCCAAAGTGGATGTAGACAGTAAATACTTGGACGACTTGCCTACCGGTACTGTGGCTGATTTTGTGAATAATCTTTCTACCAACGGCGATGATGTTGGGCCGTGTAAGCCGATGCTTACTCAGTATAGTTTTGAAAAGCAAAACACTTGTTCTTGGGATTGTCAGGGGTATGGCCAGTACTGTGGCGACGGTTATCTAGATATTGCCAATGGTGAAGAATGCGATGATGGCAACAGTAGTAATGGGGATGGGTGCAATAATTTTTGTAAAGAAGAAAACGTTGCTTGTTTGGCACAACAACCTCATTATGAAACGATAGATTCTGCAAGTCGTACTCGTATCTATATTTCTTCTGGAGATTATGAAGATCCAGAAAATTTCAATGGTCAGCCAATTCCAGAATGTACACAGAACACAACGGGCAATGAGGTTTGTGATGCTTTTGGTTTAGACAGTTGTCTAGCAGTACAGGTTTGGCCACCAGCTGGTCCATTTAGTGAAGTTCATATTGGTGGAGCTCCAGAAGGGGTGTCTTGCGAAAGTGATCTGAGTTCTATTTATACTTCAGGTGCAGAGTATGCCTATCGAGTAGAGTGTAGTGGGGTGTTTAATGGATATACCAATACTACTAACGTCACTGATACTTGTGGCAACGGTGTCAAACAAACAGGCGAAGAGTGCGACGATGGTAACAAGGTTGATGGAGATGGTTGTTCGGCAAGTTGTGTCATCGATTCTGGCTGTGGCAATGGCAAGATTGATACTGGCGAACAGTGTGACTGGGCTTTATCTGGTACTTACCAGGCAGATGATTGTATCAATTTAGATTATGGTGAATCTTGTGTATATTGTTCCAAACAATGTCTATCCATTACTGTTGATTCACCGATTTTTTGTGGTAATGGCAAGATTGATTATGGGCCTAATGGAAGTCCGTTAGAGGTTTGTGATCAGAAGGGTGACGTTGTGGTCCAAAATACTACCAGTACACTTGGTGGAGTTCCAGTTTCTTGTCAAGCTTTTTATCAAGATGGAGAGGTTGTTTCTTACCAAAGTGGAAATGTATCTTGTATAGACAGTTGTAAGAAGTTTGAGACCAACGCTTGCTTTACTTGTGGCGCTGGATCAGAACTACCTGTTCCAAAGATTGCTCTTATCAATCCGATGATTGATAATAAATCTGCTGGTCTCAGTAATTATTGGATAAATGCCTCACTCTGGTATAAAAAGAAGGAAGAAGGTGTTAGCCAGTACGTTGGGGTAAAAAATTATATTTCCTTTGGTGGCACTACGTCTACAGATCAGCGTATATTTGATGTCACTGATGGTGGTGGTCTTGAAACAAATTTATCTTGTAATGGAACTTGTGAAGACGGAGTTTGTTCTGATGGATATTATGTCTCTTTCAACAATCTAGATGATAATTCTAGTGTCCCTCCCGCACAAGATTTTTTTGATCAAATTGTAGGTGACCAATTTGAGTATAAGGTGGATGGACAAGTGTCCTCTGTTGAGAATGAAACAATTTTGTCCCCTGCCGTTCCTAACCAAGTGTTTCGTGTTGTAATCAGGTGGAGTGACAAGACGGCAAACGATGACGGTAATTATTATGGCGGGTTATATAGTGAGGGATTTAGTACAACAAGTAAACAGTATATTTATACAGATCCTAGTCTTTTGGAGGATAATTTGTGTAGCAAAATTGACTTTTTGAATAGTTTAAAAAAAGATCCTATACCTTCTGGTAGTGTTTTTGAAACATATGATGTTCTTTATAATTATTGGTGGCCAGAAGATTGTTTACCATACGACAACATACTATATATTCATCCAAAAAATAACCTAAAGCACACTTACATTCAGTCATTCACAATTGACACAGAACAATTCGCCTCTAATAATGTAATTGGATTTTTCGTCCAAAATCTAGGCAGGTCAATTGGTAGTCTAAAAGACAAAACCAGTGATTTATCTGTGGATATCTACACTTACCATGATGGGCAGATTCCAGCCCGATCTATCTACTTACCATCACAGACTTTCAAAATCAAAGGAGCAGAAAAAACTTCGACTAACGTTGGTGATCAGAAAGGACAAAACGGTGCTCAATATTGGCACGCTTTTAACCTAGTCAAACAGAGTGGCACATACAAGATTATGCCGATTTATCTAGATGGTGTCACTTTGACTGATGGGGCTATCCGCGCTGATCAATGTGCTCTTCAACAAACTATTCCCGATGCAGTATTGCCAGCTGGTTGTACAAAATAATCAATCTATATGAAAAAATATTTAACTATTCTCGCAATAGTCTTACTTCTCGGAACTGCCATATTTTTGTTATTTTTTAGAAAGGGTAATAACCAAAATATTTCAGACAACGGTTCTGTGGATGTTTCTAGCGAAGAAGTACCTGTGGAAGAAATGGTCTTTGAGCGTGCAGTATTGCCAAGCGAGTTTGAACATGATCAGGATAGAGATGGTGTCTCAGATGAGAAAGAAGCGGAATTGGGTACCAGCGATTTGGCTATTGATACAGATGGAGACGGACTTCGTGATGTGGATGAAATTAATAAATGGGGGACAGATCCTACCAAAATGGACACAGATGGTGATGGATTTGCAGATGGGGTGGAGCTTCTCAATGGTTATAATCCTGTTGGTGAAGGAAAATTATAAATTAACGAATAGTGTGTGAATCTGTTTGCTTATATTGGCAAAATCTAATTCACGCTACTCGTAAAATAATAAATGTCTGTTTGTTGACACAGTTTAACGAGGATTAGTGTTTGAAATTTAATCAGTATATTCCCCATGAGCTTGCTCTGGGGTTTCCTTGCAGGGAAGAGTTTGAGAAACCGTAGGTTTTTCAAAGAATA
>PFPK01000047.1 GCA_002793015.1 Candidatus Magasanikbacteria bacterium CG_4_10_14_0_2_um_filter_37_12
ATTGTTGTCTTCAACATGTCGAGAGACCTTTCCATCTCCACAGCCAAAATCAAGTAAATTGCCATCTCTGATATCCATAGCAATTTGGCTATATATTAGCTCAGCACGTCCATCCAATTTTCTAGCAACTACTTCAAATTTTGATTCTAATATATCCCCAACTTTATTTGCTGCTATCGACTCGTTTTCTTCAGATTGGAGTACTTCTAAAATTTGTTCAACAACAAAATCAATGCCCTCCGCTTCAAATCCTAATTCTGCCATTACCCCACTTAGAAGTTCTGTTATTCTTTCTTTATTGGCTTCCAATTCTTCTCGAATGCGGTCATAAGTGTCTTGAGTAGAAACAAGCATGTCTTCTCTATTTGTATGTTCCTTATCTTCTTTCAAATCAGGAGGGAACCTGAATTCTCTGTCTGCAGTTGGTTTGCCTTTATATCCAGCCATACATTTCAGATTAATTAATAACAAAAGACTATAACATGATTATACCATACTGTCAAGTATTTATGATGACAATAAATAATTAGTGTCACAAAAACTTGACAAAAATAAAAAACTGTGCTATAATAAGCATGTATGAATCTCACTCCCCACTTACAAACTCTTGGTCTATCTAAAAATGAAGCCAAAGTTTACATTGAGCTATTGAAACTCGGACAGACAAATGTCGGGCCAGTGGTTAGTAAAACCAGACTGCATCGCCAGCTTGTCTATGAAGCTCTCAATAAATTGGTTGACAAAAAATTAACTTCTTTTGTGATTAAAAATAATAGAAAATATTTTCAAGCCGCTCCGCCTGTCAATATATTGAAGTTGATTGAAAAAAAAGAAGAACTAGCAAAACAAATATTACCAGAATTAAGCAAATTACAAATTAATTCTATTGATAAAATAGAAATCCACACTCTCTACGGCCAAAAAGGATTTTTTGACAATTTGGCAGAAGTAATAAATTCCGCTCACGACACAGATGGGATCATACGTATCATCGGCGGAGCCAAAGACACAGATTTTTACCGGACAATTGGAGAAAAATATCCAGACTATGTAAAATTGCTCGAAAAGAAAAAAGTAAAAAAATACCTAATTGCCCCTGACAGTTCTTCTGAAGAATTCAAACAAAAATTTGTCACCGAAAAAGGTAGTGTCCTAAAGACTCTGGTCTTTGGCCTATCTGCTCCGACTTATACACGTATCACCCAAGAAATGGTTAGTATTGAGATCTACGCCAGCGATGTCACTGTCATCCAAATAAAAAATAAAGCTATAGCCAAAGGTTATTTGGAACATTTTCAACTTTTATGGGGACAAGCTGACACCTATAGAGCCTAAACACAGGCCCTCCACAAAAAAAACAGCCCAATTGGACTGTTCTTTATTTCTAACTTAGATCTCGATTAAGCAGCTTTTTTTCTGTCTGCATCATCATCGTCTATGTTTGACTCTAAGGCTCCTGCGTCTGGCAGAGGTGCTTCTTGTGGTGTTGCTTTTATCTTGAATTCTTCTTGGCGGGCTGCTTCAGAATCGTCAACAGCATTTTTTGCTTCTCTTGCAGTGCTCTTAGGTAATTTGCTAGTAACAGCATCAACTGCCTTTGCAAATAAACCCCTGCTATCTCCTTCTAACATATTGAAATGGTTAAAAATTTAAAAATCTAAGTTTTTATATAAGTATACTCCAAATTATCCACCATGTCAAGCTTGACATGGTGGATATATATCTATATAATGCAAATACTAAATGAATTATCGGCCATAGGCCGTTTTTTAAAACCTAAGAAAAGCTTCAAAAGCCAAGAAATTAGCCAAAAAGTTTGAAACAAATTTCTAGCCTAAAATAAGCCTTTCAAGCCTTTCCAGTATGAAAAAAATCATCAATTACGTCAAAGAGTCAATCAGCGAACTAAAAAAAGTCGTCTGGCCTACCAAAAAACAGACTGTCACCTACTCTATTGTGGTGGTAGCGATGAGTATTGGTGTAGCAATATTTTTTGCTATTCTAGACTATTTTTTCAGCAGAGGAATCGCAATTTTGATCGGGTAGAATGACAAAAAATTCGTTATCTTAAACCAGACAATCAATCTTCTGTAAATATAATTAAGTTAGTTTAATAAACTACCAAAATTATGGCCAAACAAACCCTCGAACTTGGAAAACGCTGGTACGTGCTTCACACCTACAGTGGATATGAAGAAAATGTCAAGCGCAATCTCGAACAACGTACTGAGACTTTTGAGATGTCTGACAAAATTTTCAATATTTTGATTCCCAAAGAGAAAAAAATAAAAATCAAAAATGGCAAACGCCAAACTATTGAAGAAAAAATCTTTCCAGGATATGTCTTGGTGGAGATGACTGTGACAGACGACTCTTGGTATGTAGTCCGAAATACTCCCAACGTAACAGGTTTTGTTGGTTCTGGCACGACACCTACTCCGATTGACGCCAAAGAAATGGAATCGCTCATGAAACGCATGGAAGTAGAAGATCCGACCCACAAGATCGATCTCCAAATCGATGAACCAGTAAGAATCATTGACGGGCCATTCAAGAATTTTGAAGGTAAGGTCAATGCTGTGGATGACTCCAAAGGCAAAGTCAAGGTGTTGGTCAATATGTTTGGCCGAGAGACTCCTGTAGAATTGGATGCTCTACAGGTGAAGAAAATTTAGTCGGACTTCCGCTATCAGCTTTTGGACTTCGGCTATTGGTCAGGAAAAATTTGACTTTATCTATCAATCCAGCCATATTTTAGGAAAAAAGATTAATGTTTTAATAAAAACTATAACTAAATAATTTCTATTGGTCCGACATAGGGTGCTTCTCAATAGAAAAATAAGAAGTCTGAAGTCAGAAAGCTGAAAGCTCAAGACCTAGGGCAGATATAACCAATTACAAAGATATATGGCCAAAAAACTATTAACCCAAATCAAACTCCAAATCATTGGCGGTGCTGCTAATCCAGCCCCTCCAGTTGGTCCTGCTCTAGGACAACATGGTTTGAACATTCAAGACTTTTGTACACAATTCAACAATGCTACTGCTGATAAAAAAGGAGATGTCGTGCCTGTAGTGATCAATGTTTATGCTGATCGAACTTTTGATTTTATTACCAAAGTTGCTCCAGCTAGCTCACTCATCATGAAAGCAGCAGGAATCAAAAAAGGTTCTGGCAATCCTCTCAAAGAAAAAGTTGCCAAAATTACCAAAGCCCAGGTCAGAGATATTGCTGAAAAAAAGATGCCAGACCTAAATGCTAATGACATCGAAGCCGCTATGAAAATCATTGAAGGAACTGCTAGACAGATGGGTGTGCAGGTGGAATAACAGGATACAAAATATACAGAATAAAATCCAAAGCAGACTGTCATAGGTCTGTTTTGTTTTTCAAAACTCGCTTTTCTCAGCTCACTTTGTTATAATCATTATAGTCGGAAGTCTATAAAGTCATCTTTGGCTTTAAGAGCTTGATAGACTTTCAGACTTTACAAACTTTCTAACTAACTTATGCCTACCAAAAAATATTACTGTTCATTCTACGGTCTCATGTCTGGAATTTCTGGTTATCTAAAAAAAAATCTCAAAGGACATGTTGTCAAAACCACAGAAGATTTGCTGACAATTAGCAATATAGACAAAAAGACAGAAATCTTAGGGGTAAACTGTGCTTCGCCCGTGAACAAGGAAATCATGGATGCTTTGCCAAAATTAAAATTGATTGTCGCTCTCACCACAGGCTATGACCACATAGATCTGAAAGAAGCTAAAAAGAGAGAAATCCCTGTCTGTAATGTGCCTATCTATGGCGAGAGCACTGTTGCCCAGCACACCATGGCTCTCATCCTTGCTTTATCAAGAAATATTTATACTTCTGGCAAGAGGGTGAAGGAGGGCAGTTTTGATTTTGAAGGTTTACGAGGGTTTGATCTTAAAGATAAGACGATCGGTGTCGTGGGCACTGGTCATATTGGCAAACACTTCATTGAGATGCTCCAAGGGTTCTATACCAACATTATTGCTTATGATAAATTTCCAGATGAGAAAATAGCTAAGAAATTTAAATTTTCTTATGTCACGCTAGACAAACTACTACGGACTTCGGATGTTATTTCTCTTCATTTGCCACTTTTTGCCGACACTCACCATATTATTAACAAAAAATCTATTCAGAAAATGAAAAAAGGGGCGTATATTATCAATACAGCTCGGGGAGGATTGATCGAATCAGAGGCTCTCCTCTGGGGTCTCGAGACAGGGCATATCGCCGGAGCTGGACTAGATGTACTAGAAGACGAAGAGATGATTCTCAATCCAGAAAAATTGTTGTGGGAAGAAAAACATGGTGAAATTATCAGGCACACTCTCATGAATAATGTATTAATTGACCACCCAAAGACCATTATTACTCCCCACAACGCTTTCAATAGTAATGAATCAGTTATTAGAATTATTGATACTACTGTAGAGAATATTGAGGCATTTCTTGGAGGAAACACAAAAAATAACGTCACTTGATAATTGATTTTAAAAGATAGGGTAATTAGAAATTGAAAATTTTTAATTTGAAATTTATAAACAATTTTTAATGATTAAATTTTCAATTTTATTTATATTATTCATGACTAAAAAGCAGGATGGGCTAATCAAAAAGTTTTAAGAATTGAAAATTTCAAATTAAAAATTATCGATTGTTTTATGAAAAAACTACTCCTCTCCCTCACTTTCATCGTCCTTGTCTTCATCGTGACTGGTTGTGGTAGCACGAACAATGGCAACAAAAATCCAGCAGGAGTGAGCAGTCTATCCAGCTCGACTATCCAAAGACAGCCAATTGGAGACGATCCAATTGAATTAGCCATGGATTATTGTGCTTCTTATGGCTACAATCTGGTGATGCGTTTTGATGAACAGGAAAAAACCAACAAGCAGTACTGCCAATTCCCTAACAACTATGCTTGTGAAGTTCTTTCTTTCAAAAACGGTTTTTGCAATACTTCTTCCACCAACAGGATCTATCTTGATACGACCAATAATCTTGTCCAAAATGTAAGAGAATGTGAAATTACTGAAGACCCTGTCTGTAGTACCAATGGAATTACTTATGTCAATGCTTGTATTGCCACTCTCCAAAACGCTCTCATTTCTCACCAGGGTGCTTGTACGATAGACGAACAAAAAATTGTCATTTCAGAAATTGTGGACTTAAATCCTCCGCCAAGCAAACCAACCAGCAAGTCTAGTAGCAAACCAACCAGCAAGTCTAGTAGCAAACCAACCAGCAAGTCTAGTAGCAAACCAACCAGCAAGTCTAGTGGTAAAATCGAAGAAGAAAAAGCCACTGCTACTCTACCAACTGGGCGGGCTGCTTGGACACAAATCTTACTTGATATGAACAACAAACACCTAACTGGCTCGGCTGCCCCACGACTGGAAGAGTGCGTTTATGGTTCGACAAAAGTATACTTCTATATGCAGAGTTGCCCATTCTGCTTCAGTACGCTCTATGACTTTGATAGTGAAATCATCTGTCATCCTCACAATGATATTGATAATAGTTGTCCGAGTTATTTCAATCTTAACAAGAGGGGTGCTTATTGTAAGCAGATCTAGGATAAGGAAGACAATCACAATTTCAAGATAGGTAAAAGATACTTGACAAATAGCCAATATTTTGCTAAATTATACTGTTCTATTGACAGTATTTTTTAGTAATTCCAAAAGAAAAGTGCTATACTATTTTTATAATGAGTTCGTAGTGAGTTTTTCTCTGAGTGCCTCGCAAGTACTGATTTTAAAGCCATCAAAATCGCTAGAAGTGCAGACTGTTAATGACTTTAAAATCAGTACATTTCTCAGCTATCTGTAGAAGCAAATAGAATGTAACTCGCTACAAGTTCGACATTTTGTAAAAAACAAGTATGCCAAAAGTAAAACAAAAAAAAGAAACTCCTGAAGCAAAATACCAGCGACTTTCCAAGATCTACAACGAACTTGTCGCCGAGCTGGAGGCACTAGAAAAAGAAGACCGACAACTGCGTCATGATGTGCAGACAGTGATTGATAAGCAGAAGATGGAAGAAGTTTTACGAGACATTGTAGAACAAAGATAATTTCTATCCAAACTACCTCATATTTTATATGACTGATCCAAAGCCAACAGAGACAGAGCCACAAACTTTTGAAGATCGACGCGAAGCTTCTGCTCTTGATTTACAAGAAAAAATAGATGTGCTGTCCAGACGGCATGGAACTATTGGTACGCGAGGACAGAAATTGGCTGATGATTTTGTAGCACTTACAACTCTCATGGGTGAACTGAGACAATCCGCAGATGCTGAGGTGCTGGCAGAGAAGCTGAGTGCTTTGGAAATAAAACTGCAGGCATTGCGAGATAAGATTGCTGGTCTGGAAGCTCAGGCGAGAGAAGAAGCGGTAGCAGAAGGAGAAGCCGAGCCTGAAACAGAGCCAGCAGATGATATGCTAACACGGCAAGAATTAGAACAATTAGCTAACAGTATAACAGCCAAATCAACTTCTTCGAATGATGCCCCACTGATAGTTGAAGGTGCTGACTCTACCTCCGCAGCCGAAACGCCTGAATCCCCATTCGAAACACGGACATTTAACGACCAAACCTGTGTCATAACTGTAGAAGGAGTAGACATTAATTGTGCAATTAGTGGCAAAATGCCAAAAATAGACAAAAACCCGCCTAATTGCAATCTTCCCGCCATAGATTTGATATATGAAAACACAAACCCATCATTAAAATTGAGAATAATAGCGAAACAGGATGGTACATACTCATTGTTTCCGGAATCAAATCTGGAGCGGGGGGTAAACCGTATTTCTCTTGATCCAGTATATAATATCAACAAATCAAATATTGTGGAGGGGGTAAAGAAAGCACTCGCGGAAATGAGAAAGATTTGTGTACCTCGTATCCCTAGCCATCCTTCCACAACACCAAATGCTACAACCGAAGCCCAGGGCGATATTTCTCCGCCATCCCCTTCCCATTCCACCAATAAGATAGTTAGTTTGGAAGATTTGGCTCAGCCCAGAAAAATCCTATCATCCCCACAGACACACGCCCGCAGGAGGCTCATCCAGAACGAAGTGCTGAACACCCACAACCCCCGCCCGAAGCACCACCACGAGATCCACGCATACTCGCCGAACTGCTGGAACTTAGACGAGGATCCGGCGTCGACAGCAGGGTGATTTATAACCAAGACCCAAGCAAACCAAAACTCAAATTGCGCAATAGGACACCACGCACGGATCTGGAAATCTTCAACGATATTGTGGATGTCTACAAAATGGCCGAAGCAGGAGAGAACGACACCATGAAAACTGCAATCACAAAAAATAAACGAGCCTACGAAGACATCGCTGTCTATCTCAACAAATTCGATATCAACATCGATGGAAAATTCCGTACATTTTTGGAGTCCGAGTTTGGTGCAGAAGCAAAAATCCTCATGTCTGATACCGAGCTCCTCAACATCCGCGAACTACAAAAAAGAACAGAGGAAGGCGATCAAGCCTATCTCGAATTTGTACGAAAAGTGTTGAGAGAATTGTCTGCTGGCAAGGACACACCGGAAAACACCGCACTCATGTGCCACATGAGGCTCGCTTTCCAATCCACCATTTTTGAGACTGGATCACCGTCCGAGGTCATCTTGAAACTGATCGCCCTGGAAAAAAACCGTTCCCTCGCCACGAATGAATCCGAAGCTGAACGCCAAGCAATGATCGACACGATCCTTCGCCTGTTCATGGATAACAAAAGTGATCTGGATGAACAAAACAACATCTTACGCGACCTCGTCAATACTCAGTATTCCCAAGCCTTCAATAATCTGGTGCAAGGAAGCGTAGAAGTCTTGCCCCGCAGAGCCGGGCAGACGGTCAAGACCAGAGAAGCAAATGCCGACCTGTGGGAGATGCGCAATGTCAGCCCGGAATTCATCCGTGGTCTAGCTACTATTCTTGAACAAATCAACGATGATAAAAAAATCTCTATCAGTAAGCTGACTTTTTCACCGAGTGAGAGCAGTCAGGTGAAGCTCCTATCACCAAACAGATACGATGTTTTGATCAATCCCAAAGATACATTGGACAATATAGAGCGTATGCTAGAAAGTCTGGATCCAAAGACCGCAGTGGCTGATACTCCTACCGCACAGAATGTCCAGCCAAGAAATGCCCCCGCTTCACCAGAAATCCTGCAAGCAAGGGATACTGCTCCAAAAGCGGAAAATGTTCCAGATGGCAGAGCGCCAAAAGACACGGTACTTGGAGATGGAGATGGAGACTATGGAGAATTGGATGAAAATACAGATGTCTTGGATACTCGTGATGCACGGATTACTCCGCCACCACTACCAAGAGATGCTCAAGAGGGAGAGGGAGAGGGAGAGGGAGATCCAACTAGGTCTACAAGTCCTGAAGCGACCGATGCGGCAGAGAACAGGCTACGAGGAGGCTTCTTTGGTGGTTTGAAAAGAGCTTGGGCATCCTACGCCCCACTCTGGCTTGGTGGAAATATAGACGCCAAACTTGATGCAATGCCAGAAAAAAAACGAGATAGGAAAGCTCTAAAATTTGCCTTGAAACTAGTAAAAAAAGATAAACGCATTTTTGTCTTTAACGGTGTTATCTTTACTTCTGGTAAAGGAATGCAAACTTTAGAGAGAGTAAGAAAAGCCATCAACACAATACCAAACGGGTGGAATACTGGCAGAGTAGGTATTGTCGGTGGTAACGAGTACAGTGAGATATATCAAGACAATATCCAACTCAATATTGAAAGTGATAATTGGGAAAGTGAATTGGCAAGATTAATCACTGACCAAAAAAGGAGAGATGCTGTCAATGAAGAAATAAAATCAGACAGCAGATTGTTTATGTATGATAATAGTGTATTTACAGAAAAAACAGTAGCCGACATAGAGTCATTAGTATCTGGAGCAACAGAAATATTAAATGAGACTAATTATAGAGGTAATGTGTACATTACTGACCAAACATATTACAATACAGTGCAAAATAAAGATGCTATCCAACTCAATTTTACAAATGCAGATTGGGAAACTAAATTGAGAGAGATAGCCACCCAAATGTCAACAAAATAAACCCACAAAAAACTGCTAATTCCAGCGGTTTTTTGTCCCCTAGATATTGACAAAAATAATCAAGCGTGATATAAATAAGCCACTTTAATCACCAGTGGGAGCTCGCCAACCGAGCACTATCACCACGAACCATACAAAAAAATATGGGCAAAAGAATGAACGACTTGAAAACACAAGTCAATCCGGAAAAAGTTTACTCTGTAGACGAGGCGATCGCCCTCGTCAAAAAGACCAGCACTGTCAAATTTGATGCCAGCATAGAAGTCCACATCCGGACCGGCATTGACCCAAAAAAAGGCGACCAACAAATCCGCTCAACAGCAGTCCTTCCTCACGGAACAGGCAAGACCAAACGGGTCGCTGCTTTTGTCGGACCAAATGATGAAAAAATTGCCAAAGAAGCGGGGGCTGATCTAGTGCTTGGTGAAGAAGAAATCAAAGAAATCAAGACTACTGGAAAAATTGACTTTGACATTGCTGTCGCTACACCAGAAATGATGCCAAAGCTCGCTGTCGCTGCCAAAGTCCTCGGGCCAAAAGGTCTCATGCCCAACCCAAAGACTGGTACAGTAGACAAAGATGTCAAAAAAATGGTTACTGAGCTAAAAGCTGGTAAAATTGCTTTCAAAAATGATGATACTGCCAATGTACATCAAGCAATCGGTAAAGTAAGCTTTGATAATATCAAACTAAAAGAAAACTTTGAAACTTTCATGGAGGCTATCAGAAAATCTCGACCGGCTTCTATGAAAGGTACCTACATCAAATCACTCTACTTGACTAGCAGTATGGGCCCAAGTGTGAAGGTGGTAGTGGAATAACAATAAATAAAATGTTTAAAACACAGGATGTTATCCTGTGTTTTTATTGACAAAGGTTCAAAGAAGAAATATAATTAATTCACTATGAATCAAAATACTAACAAAACTCAAGACATCCTCGAGATTGTTACCTTTCTCAAGGACAATATGGTGAGTAAAGATGATCTGGAGAAAGCATTAACAGAGACAAAAAGCGAGATCATGAATCACGTAGACAGCTTTGTCGGCCTCCACCAAAAACTCGATACTGAGCTCACAGCTCTGAGATCCAAATATGATCGTTTGGAAGGTTATTTTCATAAATTAGCAAAACATGTCCAATTTGATTTACAGTAGCAACATAAAAAAATACCAAAATCCGTCATTTTAGACGGATTTTTTGTCTATTTTTGCCACTTGCCCACCCCCCACATTTTTGATACACTGCAATATATCAATATAATAAAAGCAGTATGTCAGAAAAACCTCGAGACAATTTTATTTCTTGGGATGAATGCCTGATGCGTATGGCTCATACCATTTCTGAAAGATCAAAAGATCCTTCCACCCAAGCCGGAGCAGTAATCGCCACCCCTGGCCATGTCATTGTTGGTATTGGCTACAATGGCTTCCCAAAAGGAGTAGACAACAACACTTTCCCCTGGGAAAGAGAGGGCAGTCTCGAGGACACCAAATACGCCTATGTTTGTCATGCCGAAGAAAACGCCATTTACAATTCCAATAATAAGACCCACCAATGCAAAATATACTGTACTCTATTCCCTTGTAATGAATGTGCCAAGACCATTATCCAAAACGACATCACAGAAGTAATTTATGATAGCAATAAATACAGCGACCAGCCAGCTTTCATTGCTTCCAAAAGAATGTTTGATGCTGTTGGAATAAAATGTAGACAATATTCTTGTAAAAAAAATATCTAACAAAAGCCTCCCTAGCTTTTCAGGTATTTCAAGCTTTTTTTATGAAATTAATCCTCGGCTTTGTCGGTCAAATGGCCAGTGGCAAAGGAACCGCAGTGGAATATTTGAAAGAAAAATACGGTGCCAGTACCTACCGTTTTTCTGCTATGCTAAAAGATGTTTTGGACAGACTATATCTAGAAGTAAATAGAAAAAACTTACAAATAATTTCTCAGGCCTTGCGTGAAAACTTTGGCGAAGATACTTTGGCCAAAGTCATGGCGGAAGACGTCAAAAATGATCCAAATAAAATTATTGCCATTGATGGAGTACGGAGACCAGGAGACGTTGTTCATTTGAACAATATTCCAGGATTTGTTTTGATCAACATCACTGCTGATATTGAAAAACGCTTCGACAGACTGACAAATCGTGGAGAAAAATCAGACGACAACGAAAAAACATTTGCCGAATTCCAAGAAGATCATACCCGTGAAGCAGAATTAAAAATTGAAGAAATTGCCAGCACTGTACAAGAGACGATTGATAATAATGGAAGTCTGGAAGAACTGTATGAACAATTGGACAATCTGATAACAAAGTATTCATCAGTGTAATCCTAAATAATCTGTGAAATTAATGTTATGGAAATAAAAATAAAAAAACTAGACGAAAATGCCAAGCTACCAGAATATGCCCATCCGGGCGATGTTGGTATGGATTTTTTTTCTATTGAAGAGCATACTTTGAAACCCGGAGAGCACAGAGCATTCAAGACCGGCATCGCCATGGAATTCCCCATTGGCTATGCGGCGATTGTGAAAGACAAAGGCAGTATGGCACATGTCGGCATCCATTCTATGGGTGGAGTCTTTGACGCAGGCTATCGCGGTGAATATTTTATCCATCTCATCAATCATGGTGCCAAAGATTTCATCGTTGAAAAAGGAAGAAAAATCGCTCAAATAATCATCTTCCCGGTAGAAATTCCTACACTGACTGAAACCAATAAACTATCTGACAGTGCACGCGGAGAAGGACGGTTTGGCAGTACCGGAAAATTTTGACCAAAGTAAGACTGCCATACCGTAGCCCAAATTTATGCAATCATATTTCCACATCGTCCAAAATATTTTAAAAAATGGCATGGAAAAATCCGATCGTACCGGGACCGGTACTATTGCTGTAGCCGGAGCGATGTTTGAACATGACATGGCCAGCGGTTTTTCACTGCTCACTACCAAAAAAATGCCTTTCAAAGTCATGGCGACTGAACTGGAATTTTTTATCAAAGGTAAGACTGACAAACAATGGCTCAAAGAACGACAATGCCATATCTAGGATGAGTGGTGTTCACCGAAAAAGATTCCCTATGGACATGACCCTGAAACCAGAGAGAAAATGGCCGAAGAACGAGATTTGGGACCGATCTACAGATTTCAATGGAGAAACTTCAATGCCGACTACCAAGGCCATGATGCAGATCATGAAAAACAAGGTATAGACCAGCTCAAATATGTCGTGAAGATGCTCAAAAAAAAATCCCTATGACCGCAGGATGGTTGTTTCGGCTTGGAATCCCTCCAAATTACACGAAATGGCTCTACCACCATGCCATTATGTATTCCAAATTACAGTAATTAACAACAAACTAAACTTGCTCTGGATTCAGCGTTCGGTAGACACTATGCTCGGATTACCATTCAATATTGCCAGCTACGCCCTCCTCCTTCATCTACTGGCCAAGGAGGCTGGACTGGAAGAAGGTCGGCTAGTCGGGTTCCTTGGTGACACTCATATTTATCTCAATCACATTGATGGAGCCAAATGAAAACTTCTCTTCTGTTTTTGATTGGCAGGCTCATAACACACAATTGGTTGGATATGAGAGTTATGAAAGAATAAAATTTCCAATTGCCGTTTGATGAAAAAATGACCAATAGATATGATTACTTATTGACTATGAACTAATGGCTATAATCTAACAAAATATGATCACCCTAGTAGCCGCCATTTCCAAAAATAATTGCATTGGCAAAAACAATGATCTTCCTTGGAATATTCCTGAAGATTTCAAACACATGCACAAATTAACATTGGGAAAAGTTTTGATTATGGGTCGCAAAACATGGGAGTCAATTCCAGAAAACCACCGCCCCCTCCAAAACAGAACCAACGTAGTAATTACCCGCAACAATGATTATGAACTTCCAGAAGGAGTGGAAAGATACGACTCTATCCAAGAGGCACTACTAAAACATAAAGATGAGGAGATTGTTGGTTTTGGTGGCCAAAAAATTTTTGAAGAAATGATTTTGATAGCCGATGTACTGGAGATTACCCATGTCGATCAAGTTGTAGAAGAGTGCCACGCTTTTTTCCCTAGTATTGATCTGAATGTTTGGCAAGAGACTTGGCGTAAAAATTATGAAGGATTTAATTTCGTAACATACAAAAAAATATGAGAGGAGAAGGAGAAGAAGAAGGAGAAAAAGGGGGAAGAGGAGAAATAATTGTTCAAGAACCCAAAGAATATACTGATATTGATTGGATCGATTTTTGGATGACACTGGGAGAAGCTAGAAATAGAGATGCAGAACAAACTAGCGAAATACATGTACCATTACGATCAAAGGGTAATGAAAAGATACTTTTTGTTATAAAGACAACAAAAGAAAAAATCATAGGATGGGCAGTTTCAACAATACATGATAGCACTGTCCTATTGACAGATGACTACGTATCTAAAGAATATCGTGGCAAAGGAGTGATGGGAAAACTCACCGATGTACGTATTGCCAGAGCCGAAAAAAAAGGATGTACAAAAGCAGTGTGTACAGTGAAAAAAGAAAATATTGCTGAACTAAAAACCAAACTAGAATATGGATTTGTAGTAAGTAAAATAATAGAAGGTCGGGATGAAAATTTTCATCTCGAAAAACAAATAGATGACGATAAAAAATGTGAAGAAAATAAATTTGAACAAACAAGTATATCAATAGAAGATACTAACAAAATAAAAAAATATTTAAACGAAGGCTGGCTTGGTGTGGACATTGAGGAAAACATTGAAGGCACATCAATGTTGGTTTTGAAAAAATAATAGAAAAAGACAAAAAAAAATCACCACAAATCAAGTGCTTCTTTCACTTCTTTAGGAAATAAAATGTCTACGCCTACCCAATCCTCTACTAAGACGATAGTATTTTCTAAACTCACAAAGGGCTCCTTCTATGTTGGTCAAGGAAAGATAAGGAACATTGGAGCAGGCCTTCTTATATGCGATGTCTTCCCATGAAAGCTCTTGATTGAGCTCTTTGTGGATGGTGGGTAAGATGTCTCTTTGCACATCATGCAAGTGGTTTAGTAATTCCCACTGTTTTTTTGCATTTAATTTTTCTCCAGCCAAAATCTCGAGCCCCCATTTTGCTCCTGGGCCTATATTGACAAAATCATCGTCATTCCAATGCCGAGGGAAAAAATCTATATAAGCCAAATCCGTCCAAAATTCACATGCCAAAAATGGTCCAACAAGCGGTATTTTTCGCAAAACAAGAAAAGACTCTTCTGGAGTAAGACTCGCATCAATATTATCAACAATGGAAGAAATATTTTTGGACACATCCTCCAAATTATTTAATATTGTTTCATGTTTGGGCATTGTGGAATGTCCAGGAGAAATAATATAAGCTGGATTAAACAAAGTTTTCTCTTCCTGCCTCATCTTGGCAAACCCTTGCAACAGTTTGTTCTTCATCTCAGCATCAAGTTTTTCAAAAGGTGACAAACCAAGATTTTGGTACAGCTGGTCTGCATTAAAAAAACGAAAGAAAATAATGTTCAATAACTTTGCCTCACGTGAAGATAATACACCTATCTCAAAAATAATATATTTTGTGCACCGGTCAAGCTCGCGATACATATTGATTATTTTGTACTTTGACATGACTGGGTCATCTGTCCACGGCGGATCATCTTCCAACACAAAGCGTTTGTACCATATGAACTGACGTTTATATATAAATGAAAAATATGCATGTTCGAGTTCTTTATTCATATAAAATATGTATGATTTATATTAATAAAAAAATATCTTGTCAAAAACTGACAAAATTTTTCTTTTATGCCTCAACCCAATCTACACCGCGCTTTTCAAATTTTTCTTTCAGTTCTTGTTTTACCAAATCAAGAAGCGGACCAAGCACAGGGAAACTTTGCGTAGCCTCATCAAATTTTTGCACCGCTTCAGTAGCATAGTCGGCATGAAACACGTCATGTATGTATGTATCTGTACCACGTTCATCAAGTTGAAGGTACCCTTCAATTTTATCAAGCGCATGAACAAATTTTGCCTCCTGTGTATCTTGTTTTTCAAACTCACTCCACAAATCATACACACGATCACCAAAAGAAATGCCTTCTAAAATATGTTGTATGGCCTTATCTTCGTCTATGTGCTTCTTTTCAAGTGTCACATGACCTTTTGATCACTTCGTATCCATCAATATCTCCTGTCTTAAGTTCTGCTATATCATGAGCAAGTGCAATACCAAGCGCCTTGTTCAGATCAAAATCTATCTCAAATGTCGTGCCAATGACATACACCATAAGCACAAGACGCCATGAGTGTTCAGCTACAGTGTCACCGCCTGACGCAAGACTCGATTTAAAACGAGGCACGCCTTTAAGGGCGTTGATACGATGTAAAAAAATAAGCAAAGAATCGTAATCAGGTATCATATAGATTTCAAGTTAAAAAAATAATATCTCTCAGTGCAGTATACAAAATTCTATTCTTTTCAACAAGTTATAAATATCATCGTGGATCTATGTGTAAACCATGTTGATTGGTAAACCTTTTCCAAGATTCTGGATACTGAGAGGCGTGACGTTCAATTGCGTACACACACAACTCAATCATTTTATACAACACAGAAATCCGTACTCGAATTGCTTCATCACTTGCATCAAGTGAAGAGCCAGGAGAATAACCATCGCCTGTTTTACGTTGTTGGGCTAGAGAAGACACCTGTGACAACCAGTCTTCGACATGAGCCTCACCAATACTGATAATCTGCCCTATCAATTCGGTTGTGTTATGTGTAGCACATTTGTCCATATCAACATGACCCAAGAGTGCTGTCCGACAAAATAATTTAAACCCTTTTTCATCAGTGCTAACATAATCGAGATTCACTGATGGAAAAACCTCACCAAATATGTCTGGGGCTAATGTTGCATGCAAAAGTTCACACAAAATCAAATAATTCATCAGATCAATAAGTGTATCCAAGCGACGATCATCAGTGTCATCTCCTACCCAACCTGCCTCCCACATCGTCTTAAGCCGTATAAACTTACGGAATACGTTAAACATGGATGAAATAAGACCGAACCGTTTCCAATCTACACCATATACTTTTTCTTTATCTTCCTGGAGTGCGATGATGGAAGTTGTCAATTCATGTAAAAATGTCTTCTCTTTATGATCGTATCCTTTCAAAAAAAATTTTCTAAATGCGGAATCACGCACGCTACTTACAAACTCTTCTGAAAAACCATTTATGTCTACGTTGATATCCGCACCTCCATTTTTTGCACAAATATATGCGGATACGACCACTGCGTAGCCAAATAACAAGTTATCTTCATACGCATCCGAAAAATATAAATCAAACACCGCATGAATTTTTTTCATCATGCGTTCCAATGATGTTTCTTTTGAAAGAATGGCCTCATTATACACACGTACCAGCCATGAAAAAAAAAGCTTATTATTTTCTACGCCCACAGGAAATGTAAGTGCGGATGTATTCAAACGATCTAAAATCTGCTCACGTTCTGCTTGTAAAACCTTGTAACCTTGTTTGCTCGTAAATTCATAGAGATGAAGATTGGTTACAAAATGATTATATGTACCAAGCGTCACCTCCTGGTCCACGCGACGCTGAATTTCTCCGAGCATGAATTCCTGCAAAAATGTCCATTCAAAAATATTGATACTGCCCATACCCCAAATTACATCTCCTGAACGTTGGTGAACAGTCATGTGAAATTTTTTATCAGGCGTAATAAAAAAATGCATCATGTTGTTGCATGGGCGATCTTTTGTCTGCTCCAAGTGATACACGCGTTGCAAACTTTCTTTAGTGTCGAGCTCAGGCATATAAATAGAAATGACTGACTTGCGACTTTGAATTCCTTCTTCTTCAAAAACACACAATGCATCATCCAATTGATTATAGAGGTATAACCGTGGTCCATAGCCACCACGCCACGTCTTTTCGTCATCAGAAAAATCACGTGCTCTGGGAAGAAAAAATGTCAAAAACGGATCTATATTATTTTCTCCTGCCATGACCCACATGGTTTCGGCTATCATGGCAAAAATATTGTTTTTGCGACCAATAAGATTAAGGTGACGCGAACGTGGATTCTCGAGTGTCATAAATACATTAAACAACACACTAATATCCCCATTGCGTGAAGATGTATGTTCACCAAACTCTATGAGTGGTCTTAACGCCCGCAACACCAATTCATTGATAGTACGACCACGAAATGTATTCATCATAAATATGTCTGTATTACCATTTATCAAAAATGATCAAGAGCTTTTTACATCGCTATCCCGCAACGGGGGTAGAGACAATTCTGGTAAGACAGGCAAAATTAATTGAACATCTAAATTTTGGGCTACATGTTTTAACGCTTGCAACAACCCTTGTGCATGGTCTATTTTTCCAGAGAGTATGAGGAACAGCCATTGAATGGTATCGCCGAGCTCCCCGACCAAATCATAACGAGCGCGATACTCACCCACATCGCCTTTCTCCTTGTACCTTCCAAATTGACGCTGTTGCTCAATGAATAGTGGACCAAACATACTAGCCAGCTGTCCAGGATCTCCATGAGCTTGCATAAATAATTTGGCCACCACAGCTTCGGCGCGTTCATAACCAACTCGCGCAGGGCCATATCCGTCCCCTCCAATACCAGCATTCCTGGCTAAACCATAAGACAATTCCATACAATGTGCTGTGTGCCACGGGGTAATCTTGGTTATATAACGCACGACATCATCTTCTGTCACCTGTCGCAAAGTGGCTTTCCTACCATCACAACGACATGGTATTCCACCACACCAAGAGCAACTTGGTAACTGTGAACTATCTGGAATACCATATTTTTTGATCATAGCACCAGCCAGTTCTTCAGGACGTAAATCTGGTAATACTTTTTTGGCACTACAAATTGCAGAGAAAATTCCCAATCCAGATTGAAATTCCAATCCAGACAAAATTTGCTCTTCTTTTTGAGTCAAAGTCTGACGAGCATACATCACAAATGACTGCAAAAAATGGGCAGAGTGCAAGGTGCTTTTTTGTTGAGCTAATTTTCTTGAAAAAATGTAGAGTAATTTTGACGCACTAGTGCTAACAGAAGCCCAATTGACCTTGGACATAGTCTCGCCAGATCCGCTAAGTGCATCTGCAAAAGACTGATCTTGTTTGGCAGCAAACATGGAGGCAGAGACGGTGTTTAGAAACCATTCGTCTACTTTTCCACCATATTCTAAATATTTGGTAGAGATAGTAATAATCTCTGGAATCATCTTCAAAAAGCTTGTCTGTTTTTCAGGATCCCTCGTAGCTACTTCAAATCCTCCAGGGCCAAACAACTCCACGCAGGTACGCCAATCTAGTGACAAGCCACGTGAGCTAATCTCGTCCATTAAATACCATGACAAAGAGATGACCGACGGCCATGAAAAAGAATCTGCTGTATATTTTTTATTCATATGTAAAATATCATTATACACTTTATAATTATATTATTTGACTAACTTACTATAATAGTGTATTATTTTCAATAGTCTAGTTTCACAGTGTAATTATACATTTTACACTAATAAATCCATATGACCTTAAAACAACAAGACAACAGCCTAACTATGCTGTTGGAACATCTTGGCCTATCCAAAAACGAGGCTCTCTTGTATGATATAATGATAAAATACCCCCAAGTCACAGTACAAAAATTACAACAATTGTCCCCTTTTCCACGTACACAGCTATATTCTATTCTTAGACAGCTGGTTACGCGTTCTTTGGTGTCTTTTGTCCAACAACCCAGACGCACATTGTACGTTGCGGAGGATCCACAAATACTATATAATCTTTTAGAGGAGAAGAAACGTGAATTTGATAAACATACCCATAGCCTCAAAGAGGTAGTACCAAATCTACGTAATCAATTTCGTCTAGCCCATGAAAGACCTGGTGTTCGCATGTTTGAAGGTATTTCAGAATACCGCCATGCTCTCGAAGATATTATTGAGACAAAACCTGATTATATATATTCTTTTCTCCATATATCTGAAAAGAAAAAACCAGGTGTAGAAATCCGTCGCACAACGGATGCCGAACGCATATCATGGGGTATACAAGAACAAACCCTTTTGTTTGATACACCACAAGCCAACGCATGGCTATCTGCGCGAACCCCAGATGAAGCAACCACGTTTCGTTTTTTTCCCAAAAAATTGTCAATGTTTTCCGTTGATTTACGCATCTACGGAGGTAAAATTACATATACGACATTTGAAAATCGTGAGCCTATCATCATGATGATCCAAGATCAAAATATGCACGACATGCAAAAAAATATTTTTGAATACTTGTGGGATAAAACTCAACAGCCTCTAAAAAAACTAACTTTATGAATATCTACTTCACGGCTTCTATCAGGGGTGGCAGAGCTGAACAGCCATCATACGAACAAATCCTCAAGCTAATTGAACGATATGGATCTGTACTTTCTGGTCATGTCGCCGATGAATCAATTTCTAATTTTGGAGAGACGGAGTTCACAAAAGAAGAAATTTATGAACGTGAAATAGAAAATCTAAAACAATGTGATATAGTGGTGGCAGAGATTACAACGCCAAGTTTGGGCGTGGGGTACATGATTGCCAAAGCTACTGACATGAATAAAGAGATCATTTGTCTGTACCACGAAAAAAATACAGACAAACTATCAGCCATCATACACGCCAGTCCAAAAACTAAAGTTATTTTATACGAGAGTGCCGAAGATATCCAAATTTATCTAAAAAAATTGTTTAAAAAAAATGATTAGCTAACGACTATGTTTATTGCCATATACGGTGTCAACAATTTGGGCAAAACAACCCAAGCTAAAAAAATTGTCCAGTCTCTAATAAAAGAAGGATATGAGGCTGAATATATTAAATACCCAATTTATGGCTTAGAGCCCACAGGATCAATGCTTAATGATTATCTAAGAGGTGGAAACCCTAAAGAATTCAACCACCGTGAAGCCCAAACCCTCTATGTCTTGAATCGTTTTCACTACCAACCAATTTTAAAAGAAAAATTAGACAGTGGTCTATATATAGTGGCAGAAGATTATATACACACGGGCATTTCCTGGGGAGTCGCCAGCGGTGTGGATAAGGATTATCTCAGTCGCATCAACGAACCTCTAATCAAAGAAGACATTGCCTTTTTCTTCGACGGAAAACGCTTCTTAAAATCAAAAGAAGAAGGGCATGCTCATGAAACAGACGACCAACTAGTCGCACAAGTAAGGAGAATTCAACAAGAAATGTCTGAGGAGTATAGCTGGCACACTATTGATGCGAACAAACCTGTTGAAGATATTCATACCCAAATATGGGAAATACTGAAACAACATCTCAAGCGGTCTAGAAAAAAAACATAAATTACAGTATAATACAAACATCTTATTTATTATTAACAATGATATGCTTATCTCCATCCCAGACATCATCAAAAAAAGCATTAAAATATATCGCAACAACGCCAAACTATTTTTAAAATACATTGGTTTAATGTTCATTCCTGGAGCCTTAATAGCTACCACCCCAATCATAACTCCGACCTTTATTTCACCGGCCTTGAATGTTATCGGTCCACTTGGTACATCATTTTTGATTTATGTTGTCATCACTATTTTTTTATCAATTATTAGTTTTTGGATCTCGATAGCCTTCATCCGAGCAATTGCCAATATTTACCAAAACAAACCTCAAGAAAGTATTCAGTTGGAACTAAATACGGCCAAGACTGCCATCCTTCCAGCAATAGGCGCCTCGATCGTGGCCGGTCTAGCAATATTTAGCGGTTTTATTCTCTTTATCATTCCTGGTATTATTTTCACCTTATGGTTTACTTTTGTTATATATGCTATTGCCATTGACAAACACAAGGCTATAGAATCTATCAAAGTGAGCAAAGATCTGGTAGTTGGCAGATGGTGGGAAGTATTTGCCCGTCTTTTTGTTCCAGGGCTTGCCTTCGGCATTTTGATCATGGTGATCACGACCGTAGCCTCTTATCCTATCGAATCTATCTTGGAGCATACTGATCCAAGTTCTCTCTTGTTTGCAACTTTTGTGATTATTTCTTCTCTTATAATTACAGCTCTCTCGCTCTTACTAGCTCCGCTTACTACTGTTGCCTCGACGATTCTTTATATTGAATTAAGAAACAATCCAGTTCTTCCAGAAGTAAAAATTCCTTCACCAATAACAGAGACGCCAACAAAAAAAAGAGAATAAACAAAAAGACTTGTGTACACACAAAAATATAAAAAAAGCCCCTTACAAATGGGGGCTTTTCAATTTAAGACAGGAATGTTACAATCAAGATAATTCTAATAATAAACTATGAACAATGCTCATAATTTTTACAGATAAACTATTGAAAAATGATAGCAAATAATTTCTATCCAAAAAACATAAAACACTAAAAACCTAAAAAGTATGCCAAAAATATGACAAAAACTCTAACCCCCATCATTGGTATGGAAGTCCACGTCGAGCTAAAAACTGCGAGCAAAATGTTTTGTAATTGCAAAAATGATCCCGATGAACCGAAACCAAATACAAACATCTGCCCAACGTGTACAGCCCAACCAGGCACTTTACCAATCCCAAACAAAAAAGCTGTACAGTGGACAGTAAAAATTGGTAAAGCCTTAGGCTGTTCGATTCGTGAATTATCTAAATTTGATCGCAAACATTATTTTTATCCTGATCTGCCAAAAGCTTACCAAATTTCACAATATGATGAGCCGATTGCCGAGCATGGTGAGATTGTCCTCGAATTTCCAACTGAAGAGAACATCAGGGAGCAGGTCAAAATTGGTATTACCAGAGTCCACCTAGAAGAAGACACTGCCAAACTAACCCATGCTAATGATGGTAGCACGTTGGTTGATTTCAATCGAGCGGGTACTCCTCTGGTGGAGATTGTCACTGATCCAGACTTCATGACTGCTATTGAAGCAAAAATCTATTGTCAGGAACTCCGCACGATCATGCGCTATCTCAATGTCAGTGATGCTGACATGGAGAAAGGCCATATGCGTTGTGAAGCAAATATTTCTCTTCAAGAGGCTGGTAAGTTTGAAATTGTTGATGGCGTAGTGAAAGCACTGGGTGATTACAAATTAAATAATAAAGTAGAATTGAAAAACTTGAATTCTTTCAAAGCAGTGGAACGTGGCATTGATTATGAGATCAAGAGACAGACAGAAATGATTGAAAAAGGTGAAAGCTGGATCCAACAAACCCGTGGGTGGAATGAAGACAAGGGTGAGACAGTAATGCAGAGAAAAAAAGAAAACTCTGATGATTATCGTTATTTCCCCGAACCAGATATTCCGCCTTTTCACCCAGTAAAAATTGCTGGCGATATTTCACTTGGAGAATTACCACAAGCCAAAAGAAAAAGATTCCACGAAGAATATAAATTTTCGTATGCTGATGCCAAGATCCTCAGTGATAACAAAAACTGGGCCAACTTTGCTGAGGAAGTGATTAGTGAATTGATAGAATGGCTAGACTCCTTGCCAGAGACAAAGAACAAAGCAGAAAATGTCCCACAAAAAATTACTCGGTTAGCGGGAGGCTGGATCACCAGTAAGCTGATGGGAATTTTGAAAGAAAAAAACAAAGATATTACGGGTATATCTTTTACAGCCGAGAATTTTGCTGAATTGATTGCCCTTATTTATACCAAACGAGTAAATTCTACTAATGCTGGAAAGATTTTGCTCATCATGGCTGGTAGTGATAAGGACAAGGATCCGACACATATTCTCGAAGAAAAAGGTTGGGGGCAAGTATCTGATGAAGGAAAAATTAACGAGCTAGTGGAAGATGCTATCAAGAGCTACTCAAAACAAGTGGAGGAATTTCAGGCTGGTAAAGAAACTGTTTTAAAATTTCTTATCGGCATGGTGATGAAAGCAAGCGAAGGTAACGCTGATCCAAAAGTAGTTGAAGAGATTTTAAGGGGGAAACTTTCTTAGTAACTAGTGGCTAACTTTAAAACTATAAGTGAACAAACAACGCCAAGTAAAAAAATTACGATAGGCTTAACACTAAGTTGGGTGTTTGGGGTTCTTTTTGTCTTAAGCTAAATTGTTTCTGTTTTTTCAGAGCTAATATCAGGTTTAGTCATGTTGTTAATGGCGGCAGTTCTTCTTCCGCCCGTTATAAAACTAGTCGATCAAAAATGTAAATTCCATCTTTCATTCTTAATCACAACGACATCTTAGCTATATTTTTCTTAATTCGCCAAACTGCCATAATATCAACCTATCAATGTCCACTGACAAAAAAAATTCACAGCTCAATATTCCTCAAAAATCAAAAAACGTGCTACAATAGCATCAACACTATGACTCGCAGACGCTACTCCAAACACGAATCAAATTTTGACCCAACTCTTTCTCAAGGTGTAATTGGAATTCTTGTTGTTATTTTATCAGTCATTATTATCCTCAGTTTCTTTGATATGGCTGGAGTTGTGGGTAAAATCATTGATGAATATATCTTGAGTTTTTTCTTTGGTACTATGCGTTATGCCACACCTTTTGTACTGCTGATTTTGGTCTGGTTCTTATTCAAAGATGACAAATATAATTATCGTGCCACCCACGGTATTGGTGCTTTGTTATTTTTTCTTACCTTATCCAGTTTATTCCATATTAGTTTCCAACCTAATGACATGTGGCACCAAGCCCTAGAGGGTGTTGGCGGTGGAGTATTTGGTATGTTAGCCTGGCCATTAAAAACATATTTAGGAGACATTGCCAGTGTAATAGTTTTGATTGGTTTGGCTTTAGTTTCCATATTATTATTATTCAATACAGCCATCCTCAATCTTTTTGTACACAAAAAAATCCTCTCCACCTTGGGTGTTTTTGGTAATTTTCTGAAAAAAATATTTATTAGACCAAACGAAGAAGTAGACGAGGAAGAAGAATACGAAGAAGATTTAGACGAAAGTACAGAAGATGAAGAAAGACACTTTTCTTCTAAACAAATTGGTGAAGAAAAATATGATGATGAAGATGAAAAAGAAAACGATAATGAAAATGAAGATGAAAATGAAGAATTTACTGAAGAAAAAACCAAGACAACCCCCAAACAACACCCTGCTCTTCCAGAAAAACCAGACTGGCTCCAAAATACTGTTATCAAACCAATTCCAAAATTATCACTTCTTGTCACCACAAAAAGCAAACCTACCAGTGGAGATATCAAATCAAATAAACAAATTATTGAAGATACTCTCAAAGAATTTGGTATTGAAATAACAATGGGAGAAGTTCGTGTTGGACCAACAGTAACTCAGTTTTCATTCAAACCTGCCAAAGGTGTCAAGCTCTCTCGTGTTACCAGTCTAACCAACGACTTAGCGCTGGCTCTTGCCGCACACCCAATCCGCATCGAGGCCCCCATACCTGGAAAATCTCTTGTGGGAATCGAGGTTCCTAATGAAAAAACAGCAATTGTCACCATCAAAGAACTTCTGCAAAGCACAGAATTTGCCAGTCGAAAACATAACATGATGGTTGCTCTCGGCAAAGATGTTGGTGGTAAAATTTGGTTTGCTGATTTACCAAAAATGCCTCACATGTTGATTGCAGGAGCGACAGGATCTGGAAAGACCGTCTGTGTCAATACTATCTTGACAAGCCTGCTATTCCAAAATACTGCTGAAACACTGCGTTTCATTATGGTCGATCCAAAACGAGTCGAATTGACACTATACAATGGCATTCCTCATTTACTGACACCAGTCATCACCAATACCAAACAAACAATCAATGCCTTGAAATGGACTATTGGGGAGATGGAGAGAAGATTTGAACTGTTAGCTCAAGCAGGAAACCGCGATATCGACACCTACAACAAAACTCATCCTTCTCGCAAACTGCCTTACATTGCTTTTGTCATTGACGAGCTAGCAGACCTCATGGCTACGGCTGGCAACGAAGTAGAGGCTGGGATCATCCGTTTAGCTCAAATGGCTCGTGCCGTTGGTATTCATCTTATCCTCGCTACCCAACGTCCAAGTGTTGATGTTATCACTGGACTAATGAAAGCCAATATTCCTGCTCGTATTGCTTTTTCAGTAGCCTCTCTAGTGGACTCTCGTACGATCTTAGACACTGCTGGAGCAGAGAAATTAATTGGTCGCGGTGACATGCTTTTCTCGACAGCTGAATTAAGTAAGCCTGTCCGCATCCAAGGAGCGTTTATCACAGAAGAAGAAATGAAAAAAATAGTGGATTATCTAAAAGGCGGGAAAAAACCAATCTACGATCACTCTATCGTTGAAAAACAAAATAGTGGTACAATGAGCATGTTTGGTGGCCCAAGTGATGACCAAGATTCTTTGATCGCAGAAGCCAAAGAAATTATAGTCTCTGCCGGCAAAGCTAGCGCTTCATTACTCCAACGCAGACTGAAAGTCGGTTATGCCAGAGCCGCCAGAATCCTTGATGAACTTGAAGAAGCGGGAATTATTGGCCATGCTGATGGCGCCAAGCCACGAGAAATACTTATCACTGAGGTTGAAATCGATACTGGTATGGGTATGGGCAGAGAATTAAATGTCTACAATAATAATAAAGAAGAGGAAGAGGAACTAGGGGAAGAGGAAGACACTATAAACGAGGAAGACGAGGAAGAAAATTCTGATCAAGACGACTTAGTGCTAGACAAAGAAGAAAATGAAATTATAGAAGAAGACGAGGTAGATGAAAATGACGAGGCTATAAATGGACAAAGTGAAAATGAAGAAGATAATGAAAACGAAGATGATGAAGAAGAAAAAGAAAGACAATATTAAAATTTTCAATAAAAAAACATGCCTAATTTCCAAAAGAAAATTATAGAACCATCCAAAAGAATTTGTATTCGGCTCAAAGAAGTTCGGCAATCTTGTAATATGTCTGTTGACGAACTAAGCAAAAAAACAAAAATAGATAAAGAATTCTTGATTGCTATAGAGGAATGTCGTTTCAATGATTTGCCCCAAGGACTAATTTACCAAAAAAACTTTATCAAAGTATATCTTAAGGCCTGCGGAGTAAATTCAAAACCATATTTACAACAATTCATGATTGAAGAAAAAAAAACCCAAGAAGAAAAAAGACACCCTCACATACCTTACACAAGAGCCAGATTCCAAAATATCCCTTCTGTACTAAAATATTTAGTTTCTGGACTGGTGGTTATCAGTATCCTGGCTTATCTTGGTTTACAAATAGGCAATATTTTAGAACCTCCCAAACTAACAATCTACACTCCTGAAGATGGTTTTATTACTACAGAAAAAAACTTATCTATCAAAGGTATTGCTGAAAAAGAAACAAAAATAACAATCAATGGGATTGAAATAATGAATGACGGAAATGGTTTTTTTGAAAAAGAAATTGATCTGGTGGCTGGTACCAATACTATTGTCATTTCAGTAGAAAAAAATCATGGTAAAACTACCACAAAAACCAGGTATGTCACACTAAAAAATATAGGCCAATTATCTAAAAAATAGCCGCATTTGACACCCTCCTCCAAACCAAGTATCCTACAAGACGAAAGGCATAAATTACCTTCGTTTTTAACCAAAATATAAGCATTTTTAACTACGTTTTATCTGCCATTATTTCCTCCACAGAATGAAATAATAATAGATAAAATATAAATCTAAAAATTTATACACAACACGGAGCCTGTCCCGACTAAACAAAATTATTATGGCCAAAACAATCACAGACGAACAAACAGGTAAGATGAACGCAGCTCAGACTGCCATTGACCAGATCAAGCAACGCTATGGTGATGGTGCTATTATGAAATTTGGCGAAGCTAGAGCCATGGAGGTAGACACTGTGTCTACTGGATCAATTTCTCTAGATATTGCTCTTGGCGTCAAAGGTGTCCCAAGAGGCAGAATCACTGAAATATATGGTCCGGAGTCTAGTGGTAAAACTACTCTCGCCCAGCACATCATTGCCGAAGTCCAAAAAGAGGGAGGGATCGCTGCTTTCATCGATGCCGAGCACGCTCTTGATCCAGACTATGCGAGAAAGATTGGTGTCAACGTCAAAGAGCTGTTGATCTCTCAGCCAGACACTGGTGAACAGGCCTTAGAAATATTAGAAACCCTAGTCCGCTCCAATGCTGTGGATGTAGTTGTTGTAGATTCCGTCGCTGCTTTGGTACCAAAAGCTGAAATAGAAGGAGAGATGGGCGACCGCCACATGGGTCTGCAAGCTCGCCTGATGAGCCAGGCTCTTCGCAAATTGACTGGTGTAGTCAGTAAGAGCAAAACAATAGTAGTTTTCATCAACCAGACTCGCATGAAGATTGGCGTCTTTTTTGGTAATCCAGAAACCACTACTGGTGGCAATGCTCTCAAATTTTATAGCTCCGTTAGAATAGAAGTACGCCGTAGTGCTCAGATTAAACAGGGAGAAAAAATTATCGGTAATAGAGTGAAAGCCAAAGTAGTAAAAAACAAAGTTGCTGCTCCATTTCGTACTACTGTCTTTGACATTATGTACAACGAAGGTATTTCTGTTTCTGGCGACTTGATTGACACTGGAATAGAATACAAAGTTGTCAATAAGTCAGGCAATAGTTATTCTTTTGGAGAAGAGAAGCTGGGAGTTGGGAGAGAAAAGGCCAAGCAGTATTTACGCGAAAATCCAAAGTTGATGAAACAAATTGAAAAGAAAATCTGGGAAGTGATCGAGAGAGGCGAAGCTCCAGATGAAGAAAAAGGTAGACCAGGAGAAGAAGAGAGCGTGGAAGAAAAATAGATTGCTAACAAACCGCACTACAAAAAATAGGGTAACAAAAAGCTTACAGAAACATCTAGTGAGCTTTTATTATCCAATAAATTTAATCCCCAAAAACCTCATCTACCATACTCCTAACAAACTCAAGAGCTACTCTAGTTTGTCTGGCTTCTACCAAATTTCTGTTTTCAACAGCCAATTTTTGTGCCTCAACAGCCATTTGATTGGAGTCATGAGGCTGTACTATGATACGCCCTTCTTGACCATTAACTAGTCGCCAGGCCTCTCTTATGTTTGCCATAACAAGGTCTTTCTGCCTTTTTCTTCGTCGAACAGTGAATATATCTGTACTACCGCCAAGATCTATAGACTGTAACTTAGCTACTCGAAGAAGAAATTTTTTGGGGTCTGGATCATCAGCATGAATTCTTACGGCATGTTGTCTTTTTCCAAGTTCACCTTCTCCCCAGCCAGGCCAATCTTTTCTCAAATGAGTGTTTACTTTGTCAACTTGTCCAGTAATTTTTTCTCCAAGTTTTTCATGTAACAACTCTAATTTTTTTTGTCTAATTTCTTCTCTCAGACCGTCGATATTTGCTCTAAGCTCTTTTGCTTTTGGCAAATCATCAAATCTGTTTTTCTTACTCAAAGTAGCCGTCACCATAATTGCACTCCCCAAATCATGTAATTGTAAATAATTATTTAATGCCTGAATCTGTTCTGCATTCGGCTCTTCATCGGCAGACAATCTACCCAACAACTCTTCTAAAACAATCTTTGGCACCAACCTGCCCACGTCAGATTTTCGCCAGTCTTTTTTTACTTCAAATCTAGGACTGAACATATCTTCTGGTGTCAAAATATCAGCCGAATAATTTTTATCTCTACACTGCAAAGCACCATCTAAGTTTAGACCATCAAGATATTCTTGTTGTGTTCCAATTCTTTCCTCTAAAACACTTTTGTATTCCACCCAATCAGGGTCTTCAGAATCAACATCAGACCCAGGCCATGTACCTTCTATTACAACTTTACGTGTAACGCCACTGGCATCTCTACTCATAAAATTAATTATAAATCCTCCCAACCTCTATTCCAGTATAATAATATTTCAATAAATCAACATAACCAAGCCCTTCTTCCTTCGCTCGGATATTGGCGTCATGCTGGCTCATCCCTACTCCATGGCCAAACTGACGTCTGCCATCACGTAGATCATAAGTCGCTTTGACAGACTGAAGCCAAGGTTTGTCTGTGCCACCCCAGACACTTTTCCAAGACTTGGTATAGCCATTACTATTACCAAAATATGGTGTCGTGACAATTTCATCCTGATAAGCCACCATCATTCCTCGAGTGGCTTCAGCAGCACGTGGAACATCTGTAAGATATTGTTCAACTTCTGCTCCGAGAAACAATTGATCATAAGTACTTCCCAACACGTCAAATAACGGATACTTTCCTTTGCTTAAGTAAGCATAAGTTCTTGCCGCTACGATATTTGCTTTCACATATTCTAATTCTGCCCCTCTACCAGTCTCGGCTACACCACGGACGTAATCCTCTAGGAGAGTATCAACTATGACATACATTTCCTTGTCTACTTGTCCTTGGACAAATTCAAATTTCCCCCTGTATTCATTGAAATCTGCAGGGCCGACCCAAGCCATTGGTCTTTCTATGTTGAGTAAAATATATCGAGCATGCGAATCATTTTTTGGTACCAAACGAATAATATTTTTGGTATAAAACCTAATCCCTCCGCTAAAATTATAAGTCCCTACGCCATCATACTGGATGTTCGCCATTTTCTTCTCTGGCAAAACTCCCATTTGTTTTTCGCCATCAAATATTATGTAGTCATCATCTATAGGCCGAAATTGCACTGCCGTTTTGTCTACTTTTAGGCCAACTCTGATCCGAGGTTCCTCGGCTAGGCGAGGTACTTTTTCTACTTCACTACTTTCAAATCCCTCATTAACAAACTTCGGAGGTGTGTAGTTTAATGGTGCATTTTCAGTCACATGGACATTGATGGTGATTGGTTCGCCTACCACGGTATCCCCAGATTTAAAATTGGCTGTAAACAAATATTCTCCTATCTTGATGGGGGTACGAATATAAAAAGTTTCTCGCACAACACCGTTTTCATACACCTGTGTTTCTTTTTTGGTGATCAGGTTAGTACTCTCCCAAGCTTCATCGGCAAAAGTAAGCGAGTTATCACCAGAAGCTAAGCTAGCAATTGGGTCGGCATGAATAGCATATTCTTGCCAAGGTAATAGCCCTGTATTTTTATAAATCACCACAATTTTTATCCTCTCTCCACCTTTTGCTTCAATTTCTTTTTTGCTAATATTGACTCTCTTGCCAACAATTTGTGACTCGGTAGAAGATACCACTACTTCTGTAGTTTGTTCTAAGACAGTTTTATCTGTGATATCTTCTGCTACTTTCTCGATTATTTTTGGCTGAACTACTTTTAGTTTCAAATAAAAATAGCCCTTGTTAATCCAAGTATGATTTTCAGAAGCCAAATAAAATTTCTCGAGATATTCGCCAGTCTGACTTGGGGCCGTTAGATTAAAGGTGATACTCCCAGATTGTCCGGGTGTGACAAGAGGTTCAGCCATTTTTATTTGGCTAGAATTAAAAAATGGAGACACACGATGTCGTGGCTCCATAGTATAGGCCGAAATAAAATTTGGTCCGTTGTTCTTCCAAGTAGCACTCCCACTATTTTTGAATATAACTACCACTTCTCTAGATTGCCCAGCTTCTATCTCTATTGGATCAGCCACAGACTGACTGAGAAACTGTGCTCTGTAAGCTATATCTTTCACGACTACGTCTGGTTCTGCTGCATAACTAGTCTCTATTCCAAACAAACTCCTCACTTTATCTCCCACAGTAATCGACTGGTTATACTGTATCTCTGTATATAGTGGCAGACCATTCGTTTGGGACAAAAAATTGGATTCCATAGAACGAAAGAAAAAACCGACCAAAATGATAACCAGAAAAGAAAAAAATACGGTCGGCAAAATCCCCAACCGTTGGCACCATCGTTTAGTTTTTTTCATCCCGTACATTTTCTGATATGTATGCATAGGGCGACGAAATTCAAAAATTTCTTCAATTGTTTGAAAAGTTTCTATTTTCATGTTGGTGTTTATATTTGTAACATTAACTTGGAGAAGTTTTGCATAATTACAACTCCAAAATTCTAAATGTTATATATCTATATATAGCACAAAAAATCACTTTTGTCAATAGACCTGTTGCCTTTTAAATAAAAATGTTACAATGTAGTTATCTTAAAAATAAATAACTACAGATAT
>PFPK01000042.1 GCA_002793015.1 Candidatus Magasanikbacteria bacterium CG_4_10_14_0_2_um_filter_37_12
TCGTTGATGGTGCTCTCGGCAGGAATCGAACCTGCATTGCCAGTTCCGCAAACTGGTGTCCTATCCGTTGAACGACAAGAGCCTAAAAACGTAACAAATATACCCCAAAAAAACAAAACTGTCAATAAAAAACAGTTTTAAAATTATAAATTAAAAATTTCAAATTTTCAATGTATCTTCCATCTTCTAGCAACACGATCACTCAAAGGCTCGTCTTCTTTTTCAAGATCTTCTTCCATAAATTGGCTGAGATCATCCCTCACCTGGACAGGGTCTTCATCCAGAAGAGGAATCCGAATCAGTGGACGAAAAATACTTTTGGTCTCAAAAAATAGAGTCTTTACCTCTGGAGGATTGTAAATAACATAAAAATTCTCAAATTCAGTATAGGCATAAAAACGTCTCCCAACTACAACCCCGCAATCAGTGATAGCAAAATTAACTTGCAAAGCCTCTTGATTAGATTGTAAAAACATTACTATTGCAAAGAGAATAACAATAAGTGCAAACAAGAAATTACCAGTAAAAAGAGCGTAGACAATCAAAATAATTCCTAAGGTGATCATAAGAATATGCCACAACGTACCCCTATCGTGGCTTTCATATTCCTGGATAGTCCAACGGTGCATGATATCACCAATGGCTGATTCTTGAGATAATGTTTCTGGCATATAAAAAAGATAACTAATCTTGTTTAGATTATACCACAAAGTGCCATAGATGAGCAAGATAGCTGGCTAGATAACCTTAAAACTTAATAATCCACCGATTGTCAAAATACAAAAAATCACGTATAATAGGCCATATTATGGAAACACGCAAAACAAACTTTTTGGGAGAAAATCCAGAAAAACCACAAAAACCAGTCCGAAATAAAAAATCGCGTTTTTTACTATATTTTAGTATTTTCCTCATTATATTTATTAGCGCTTGTATAGTGAAAAGTGTTACAAAACCAAACACCCCAAATGACCCATCAGCCTATGACCCTATTACTCTAGAACCAAAAAAACCAGCCAGCCTACTCAAAAAAATTAAAGACCTTGTCTTTAGTAAAGATATTGCTCTAGAAGGCCAAAAAAACGACCGCATCAATATTCTCCTTCTCGGAATGGGCGGACTTGGGCATGATGGCCCCTTCTTGACTGACACTATTATCATTGCTAGTATCAAACCTTCCACCAGCCAAGTCTCTATGATCTCTATACCACGTGATCTTGGTGTCCAAATCCCAGAATATGGCTTTAAAAAAATCAACAGTGCTAATGCCTTTGGTGAGGTGAAAAAAACTGATTCAGGGGGAGAATTCGCCAGTAAAATAATTTCCAACACATTTGGTATCGACATCCACTATTATGTCCGTGTCGATTTTCAAGCTTTTCAAGATGTAATTGAAGAAGTGGATGGCATAAAAGTAAATGTCGATACCACCTTCACAGACACAGAATACCCTGCAGACAATTACGAATACCAGACAGTGCACTTTGACAAAGGAATAAACGACATGAATGGTGAAGATGCCTTGCAATATGCTCGGTCTAGGCATGGTAATAACGGAGAAGGCTCAGATTTTGCCAGAGCAAAAAGACAACAAAAAATGATCCTAGCTTTAAAAGAAAAAGTGATATCATTTGAAACATTAGCCAATCCAATCCGCATTCACAATATAATCAAAACACTAGACAAACATATCATCACCAACATGGAATTTTCTGATATTATTTCCATGCTAAAACTAAGTAAAACATTAAATACAAACAACATCAATACTGTAGTCCTAAACAATGGAGTGGGCGGATATTTACAAAATACTCGCAGTGATGATGGGGCTTTTATACTCGAGCCAACTTCTGGAAGTTTTGAAGAAATCAACAAAATAATCAAAAGCATCTTTGACCATGAAAATCCAGAAAAAATACCAGACAATACTCCCAATCAAGAAACACCAGAAGTTACAATTACGAATATAGAAATCCAGAATGGTACTTGGCAAGCAGGACTAGCAGCTCGTGCTCAAAAAAAATTATCAGAAGACAACTTTTTGGTCACCTCTGTCGGCAATACCACAGAAAGACCAATGCTTGAAAGTGGCATATATTCTTTGACTAACAAAGGAAAAGAAGACGTATTACCAGCTTTAAAAGAAGTCCTCAATATCCCTATTAAAAAAGATCTTCCAAAATCAGAAAAATTTGCCCATGGATCCGATATATTGATTATCTTAGGCGAAAATTTCGATTATAGTTCTATATAAAATAATCAAAAATATAAAACAAACTCTCGCCCTGCATAAACGCAGGCGAGACAAAATTAATTACTTTGACTGAACAGTATGACTAAAAAAACAGAGATGAGCAAAGACAATTTACCAGTAATCGCCTTGGTCGGAAGAGTAAACGTCGGCAAGTCCACTCTTTTTAATCGCCTAATAGAGGACCAAAAAGCCCTTGTTTCAGACATTGCCGGGACTACCAGAACCAACAACGAAGGTCTGGTAATTTGGCGAGGAAAATATATTCGCCTTGTGGATACAGGTGGTCTTAGTTTTGAAAATGGTGTTGCCCTAGAAGAAGATATTATCAGACAATCAGAGATGGCAATGAAAGAGGCCGACATTGTTTTGTTTGTTACTGACGCCCAAACTGGAGTATTGCCACAAGAAAAAGAATTAGCTAAGAGACTCAGAAGAATAGCAACCAAACCAGTAATCCTAATAGCCAACAAAGTAGACAACAAAAAATATTTGAAAAATCTTTATGAAAAAGAATGGTTTTCTCTTGGTCTTGGCGAACCTTTTGCCATCTCTGGTGCCAGTGGATCAAACACCGGGGATTTGTTAGACCTGGTTTATACACTACTAAACAAAAGCAAGAGGCGCCCAAAAAAAAATCACAAAATAGACAATACCGTAATCAATGTGAGCCTAATCGGCAAACCAAATGTTGGCAAATCATCACTATTTAACAAAATTATTGGGCAAGAAAAGGTGATTGTCAGCGATATGGCTCATACTACTCGTGAACCACATGACACTATGGTAATCTATGATCACAAAGTAGGAACAAAAAATATCAAACAAAAGATTAATTTCGTGGACACCGCTGGTATAAGAAGAAAAGCAAAGGTAACTGGTAAATTAGAAAGGGAAGGTATATTCAAAAGTATTGATTCAGCCACCAAGTCAGAAATTATTTTGTTTGTTGTTGACGGTACTAACCCAATTTCATCCCAAGATATGCAACTTGGAGGCCTACTCCAAAAACATGGTAAAAGTGTCTTAATATTAGTCAACAAGTGGGATCTAATAAAGGACAATAGCGAACAAAATCAAAGGCAAGTTAAAAAAATGGTCTATTCATACTTTCCACATCTTAATTTTGCGCCAATGATACTAGCCAGTGGCAAAACAGGTTTACATGTTCACGATATATTTCCAGAAATCATGCACGTCTGGAATTCTAGACAAACCAAAATTCCCGTAAAGCTTCTTGAACATTTTCTAGAACAAGCCACCAGAGAACACCGCCCTTCTCGTGGCAAAGGAACGAGGCACCCAAAACTAATGGGTATACGACAAGTCGGCACTGCCCCACCAGTCTTTGAAATCTTTGTAAAATATAGAACTTCTGTTCATAGATCGTATGTCAATTACCTAGAAAATAAACTTAGAGAAAAATTTGATTTTCACGGTACACCAATCATAATAAAACTAACAAAAATGAAAAAATAATATGAAATACGAACATACTGTTAGACATAACAGAGAACCAACTTATCTAATAGACGAAAAAAAAAGCCAACTGTTGTCAATAATAAATACTTCAAATCCCAAACTTGTGGCTTTGGCTTGGCATAATTTTTTAAAATCAATAGAATATCTAGAATGGGACTTGGAAGAAGCCGAAACTGTCCTGACAGAAGACTTAGAAAAAACTGTTGACCAAAAAGGAAATTTCGATAACGTGCCAGCTCTTCTAAATCATGAAAATTATTCTCAATGTGCAGACAATGAGCAGTTAATAAATTCCAGTGTAGACGACCTAAAACTATATATGGAAGATAGCGCATACTTCCGCCTCTCCCGTCTATTATTGTTAAGAATAGATTCTCTGCTTGAACAAGCTCAATCAGCTTATAAAATAGCAAAAAATGCTTATGAAAACGCCACATTTGAAAATGACTTATTTTCTGAAAAAATGAGAGACATAAAGAGAAAAATCGAAAAATATAAAGAAATTCAAACAGAATTCAGACAAAAAATGAAAGACAAAGACAACAAAGGCGAACACGTAGATTGGGTACAAAATGTAATCAATTATATAGATGAAGAAAAAGATAGTATAGCTTATATCATGTCCGAAATAAAAAATAGTGAATTGCTACAACAAAATATATCAAGGGGAAACCCAGATCTATAATAGAATATGAAACTAGTCATTGGCCTCGGCAATCCAGGAAAACAATACGCCCGTACACGTCATAACGTCGGTTTTATGATACTTGATGCACTAAAAAAAGAACTGCAGGAAGAACCAAAAGAATCATGGAAGCTAAGCAAAAAGTTTAATGCTGAAATTTATGAAGTTACTGTTAATAAAGAAAAAATTATCCTAGCCAAACCAATGACCTTTATGAACCACTCTGGCGAGTCTGTTGGTCTAATCTCCAACTTTTATACAATTTCTCCACACAAAATCATCATAGCCCACGATGACAAAGACTTGAAACTTGGCGAAATAAAAATACAAAATGACCGTGGACATGCCGGACACAATGGCATCAAATCAATCATGGAGTACCTTGGCACAAAAGACTTTATGCGTATTCGTATTGGCATTGCTAGTACCAATGATAAAAAAATGAATGACACTTCCAAATTTGTCTTGGGAAAATTTGGTTTATTAGAAAAAAAAGAATTAAATAAAATGATAGAAAAAAGTATTGAAGAAATAAAAAAATTACTTTAGACTATAGATTTTAATCTGTTTCAATTCGTTTTATCTGTTGTTTCATTTTTAACAATAGACTAAACAAATAAAATAAGATTATGGCGAATTTATTTTATTTCATGATTGAAAAAATATCCGTAAATCAAAATTATCAGTACACCAAAATTTTAACATGGATAAACAAATTCTCCTTTCTTATTTCCCAAAAATAACTGTCAACCGCTACCAGCAATTACTGGCAGTTTTTTATTCTTTGGACGAAGTTTGGAAAGCCAATCTTGAAGAACTAAAAAAAAGTAAATGGAATGAAGAGATCATCACCGAATTTATAAATTGGAGAAAAAAAATAGATGAAGATAAAATCCAAAAAATATTAGATATTGAAAATATACGCTGTATAACAAAAGATAATCCAGAATATCCAGAACTTCTCAAAAATATTTATGACCCACCCTTTTGTCTGTTTGTCCGTGGTAAAATAAAAAAAGGATTCAATCTAGCAGTAGTTGGCACAAGAAAATACACACCTTATGGTAAACAAGTGACAGAAGAACTAGTCAGCGAGCTAGCATTGCAAGGAGTCAACATTATCAGCGGACTAGCATTTGGAATAGACGGGATTGCCCACAGTGTTACCATAAGTCATCACGGTCACACAGTGGCAGTGCTAGGCTCAGGAATAAACAAATCCCATATCTACCCAAGCGTTCATAGCGGATTATCAGAAAAAATAATAGAAATGGACGGGGCAATAATATCAGAATACCCGCCAGGAGCCCTGCCAAGCAAATTTACTTTTCCCAGAAGGAACAGGATCATTGCTGGCATGTCCCTTGGCACGCTGGTAATAGAGGCCCCAGAAAAATCAGGTGCCCTTATCACTGCAGAATGTGCTCTCAATGATGGTAGAGAAGTCTTTGCCATCCCCCAAAATATCACCTCACACACAGCAGTCGGTCCCAACAATCTCATAAAAATGGGAGCAAAAATGGTCACTAGTGCCAAGGATATTTTAGAAGCTCTCAATTTGCAGGATATCGAAAAGTATGTTACAAATAAACAAATTTTGCCAGAATCCCCCGCTGAAGCTAGATTATTAGAATATCTTTCACGTCAGCCACTTCATGTAGATGAACTCACAAAAAAATCAAAACTACCCAGCCCAGAAGTCAATGCCACACTTACAATGATGGAGATGAAAGGAAAAGTACGGAATGTGGGAAATATGAATTATGTCTTAAGTAGATAAGATTAATAAATAATTTAAATTACCACCAACTCAGTCGACGGCTTATGAGACTACCAACATGACAGGATTATTTACAAAAGAATATCAGGGTTATAAATACTGCTTTCTAGAAACAATATTCTAGAAAAATCTATCAGACGAATTGGATGATTTGAGATCAACCAGGCCTCCAATAGGCTTTTAGAACCAACTAACTTTGTTGGTGAATTATTTTAAGTATTTAATTATTTACGCTTAATAATATGTTGTGAAAAATAGTATATTTGATTATAAAATTATAAATAACTAGTTAATAGTTACTGATTACTTATTTACTATGAAACAAGAATTCAAACTCGCAATCCTCTCCGCAATTTTTGTGGCTGGTTTACTCACTGCCAATTTGCTCGGTAGTAAAGTTACAATATTATTTGGTATCGCAGTATCAGTCGGTATCTTTGCCTATCCGCTTACGTTCTTAATGACAGATGCCATAGCTGAAGTGTTTGGCAAAAAAAAAGCACAACAACTAGTTTATGCCGCTTTTATTGCCCAAGTACTCGTGCTTATTCTGACATACATATCTATAAAACTTCCACCAGCTGGACGATACACACTAAACACTGAATATGTGGCGGTTTTTTCTAGCAGCCTGCGTATGATGGTAGCAAGTCTTATTGCATTTTTCATAAGTCAAATGCACGATGTTTGGGCTTTTGAATTTTGGAAAACAAAAACAAAAGGAAAATATCTCTGGCTCCGCAATAATGCTTCTACAATTGTCAGTCAAGCAATAGATACACTTCTTTTCATGTTCATCGCTTTTTATCACATCAGTGAAAAATTTACCACACCATTTATTTTACAACTTTGTCTCAGTTATTGGTTGTTTAAAGTTGTGTTTGCACTTCTTGATACACCACTTGTATACGGACTTGTAAGGTGGCTGAAAAAAGAAACGGATTAAAAATAATTCAAACGGATTACACTAATAATTCTCTCTATATATCAGTGTAATCCATTCTTAATCTGTGAAATCAATGTTATGACATTTCAAGACGCCTACAACTACCTCCTCTCCCTCTCTAACATGCCACGCAAAGAATATATGTCTGACCCAACAAAATGCCAGTGGTATTTGGATCGTCTACAATTTTTTCTCAATATTCTTGGCAATCCAGAGAAACAAATCCCCCACTATATTCACGTGACAGGCACAAGTGGCAAAGGCTCAACAGTTAGTTTTTTACATTCTATTCTTCAAGCTAATAACAAAAAAGTGGGCTCAACATATTCTCCTCACCCAAGTATTATTACCGAGAGATGGAAAATCGGAAACAACTACATGAGTAAACGTGAATTTGTCGAACTAATTGAACATATTAAGCCAAAACTGGACGAATATACCAGAACAACTCCATACGATATGCTTTCATTTTTTGAGCTTACCGAAGCTATTGGGTTTGTCTATTTTGCTCGTAAAAAAGTAGACTGGTTGGTAATGGAAGTAGCCTGCGGAGGCAGATATGATTCTAGCAATGTCATTCCTCACAAAGATGTTGCTGTTATTACCAACATTGGGCTAGATCATGTTGGTATTATTGGAAAAAATAAAGAAGAAATCGCTTATGAAAAAGCTGGAATAATTAAGCAAGGTTGTAAAGTGTTTACTGGAGAAAAAGACAAAAAAATACTTGAGGTAATCAAAAAAGAATGCACTAAAAAAAAAACCAAACTTAAAATTTTCAATTTGAAATTTTCAGGGAACAATGATGCTTCAAAAGAAAAAATTTTCAAACAATGTCTAAATGAATCAATTTTTAATTATGATAAACACAAGTATATTATAAAAGTGCCAGGGAATCATCAAATAAAAAATGCTGTGCTATGTATTGAAATCGCCAAATCACTAGGTACACCACAAAACAAAATAAAACAAGGTCTTAAAAATGCTCACCAACCACTCCGCATGGAAATTGTCTCGTACAATCCAACCGTTATCCTTGACAGTGCCCACAACCCAGACAAAATAAAATCCACAGTGAAAACTATTAAACTGCTAAACTCATCAACTAATAAACCCGTTCGTCTAGTTATAGGCTTCTCAGCAAATAAAGATATAAAATCAATGCTGAAAGCTCTTACAACATTAAATCCAAAATCCATTGCTATCACCCGCAATACAACCAACATATTTCGCAAAGTAGCTGACCCACAAAAAATTCAAAAACAATTAAAAAAACTTCTTCAAAAAACAAAAACCCAAATCTTCCTTGACCCACAAGACGCATTTGTATACACAAAAAAGACCGCTTCAAAAAACGATCTTATTTTGGTAACTGGTTCTATATTTTTGAGTGGAGAATTAAAGGAATAATTAACTAACATTTTCAGTACCATCATTTCCATCGTCTTCTAAGCCAGCAGAATGTTGTATAAAAGTTTTTATTTTTATTTCCTTAGGAGCAGGCGGCGGGTCTTCTAAGCCAGACTCACCTAAAGGTGCTCTTCTTCTAGGACGAGTGTCCAAAAGAAGTTCATCACAAGGTTTAGTATCTTCTATAGACATAATATTATTATCTTAATAGATAAAAAACTTAATATGAAATGAACGACCCCGCAGCAAGCTGACGGGGTATCCATCAAGGAAGTATTCTTTGAAAAACCTACGGTTTCTCAAACTCTTCCCTGCAAGGAAACC
>PFPK01000003.1 GCA_002793015.1 Candidatus Magasanikbacteria bacterium CG_4_10_14_0_2_um_filter_37_12
GGCCTGGTCAATAGATGCTAAAGATTTATTTCTTTCTTCATCACTAGGACCAGCATATTCCAAATTTAATTTTGCTTGGGCTGAGGCAAGTGCGGAATAGGCTTCATTAAGCCTGGCGCTTTGCTGAGCATTACTGAGCTCGGCTATGACCTCGCCCTTCTTCACCTCGTCGCCAACTTCTTTATAGACTTTGGACACCTGCCCAGAGACTTCCCAACCATAAGCTATTTCCAATTTGGCCACTACTGAACCAGTCTCACTGACAGACTGAAGCAAGTTCATCCGCTCGACTATCGAGCTGGAAAATCCCACTGGTTTAGGAGCAGATCCTTTAATAAAAAATAAAACTACCAGTATGACAGGCACTGCTACAAACCAAAAAGTTTTTTTCTTCAACAGTCTCTTTATTTTATCCATAAAATACTGATTATTTATACATCATTATAGCCTCATTGTAGCCTTTTTGTAGATAAAAAACAAGGAGGGTCTTAGCTAGCAAAAAAGGCCAAAAACTCCTGCTTTTTTGCCTCAAAAAGATCTTTCCACTCGTCTTTGATAGGATCACCAGCTGGTAATTTTACTGTCAGAGGATTGACCTTTGTGCCATTTTTGACCATTTCATAGTGAACATGAGGTCCTGTCGACCAACCAGTTGATCCTACATAACCAATTACATCACCTTGAGAAACACGATCGCCGACTTTGACAGCATAGCGTGACAAGTGAGCATAGTGAGTATCCCAAGTATTGTTATGGCGAATAGAAATAAAATTACCGTATCCGCCATTCCAGCTGGCAGTAATTACCAGACCATCACCAGTAGCAAGTATTGGTGTGCCAATCGGAGCAGCATAGTCAATGGCCAAATGAGCCGTAGTCTGCCCGATTACAGGATGGAACCGAGCATTGGAATATCCAGAAGTAATCCGTGAATATTTTACTGGTGCCTTGAGAAATGGTTTCTGAAGTGATGTGCCATCAATAGCATAATATCCGACCCCGCCATCTTGGTCTACAAATCGTACAGCTGTATATTTTTTCCCTTGATTAGAAAAAGTTGCCACCAAAATATTACCGTCCGGCCATTCCTCTTCATTGCGGATTCTTTTTTCATAAATCAAAGAAAAGCTATCGCCTTTCTGAATGACAGTGGCAAAATCTATTTCCCAAGCAAAGACATCGGCTAAGGCAAGAATAGTCCGGTCTTGCATTCCAGCATCATTGCCGGCCATAAACAGAGAAGATTCAATAACGCCTGTAGCAAAAGCAAAAGTAACTTCATAAGGAATATCTTTCCTCTCCACTGACCACCAAGAGCTATCTTTGGAAACAATTACCATTTCTTCTGTATCAATATCATATTCAAAACGACGGAATACATCACCAACAAAAAAAACTTGAAACTTTTTCCCAGCTTTGATCTTCGTGAAATCATATGTTGTGCTGGCTGTATCAATAATTTCCAACATGTCTCCATAATTCAAACCAAATTTTTCAATCAACACTGCAAAGGTGTCGCCATCTTCAATCAGAAAGGTTTCTTTTATCTCTTTGGCCATATTTTCTTCCTTCGTAGGAATTTGATTATGAGTATTCTGTCCAACACCGTTCTCAATAGAAGAGCTGGCAAAATTATGAAAAATAAAAATTCCAAACAAAGCTAATGTAGAAATAATCAATAATATTTTCTTCATAAGACGGAACATAAAACTCGTCTATCATGACGAGTTTTTAAGAATATATATTTAATTTAAACAAAAAAACCGTGATAGGTCAAGTAAAGACCAGCCACAACCCAAATCACCCCACCAACAACATACCAAGAATTACCAAAAGTTTTCTTTCTAAGCACATCAAGCAAATCCGGAATAACTACTATAATTGCTCCTTTGGCAAATGCTATCCAAGCAATAAGAGTGATGAGTCCAACATAGCTAAGTTCCCAAATATTGTGCTTCATAACAAGAAACAAGGCAGCAAGCATCACAAACATTCCAAACAGAATTGTTACTGGCTGATTATTAAGTAATTTCACATCAGCTTTGTGATAGGTCTTTTTGTTTAGTAGAAGTGCAAATCCTCCAATGAGGAAAAAGATGCCAAATACTTTGGCAAGATAGAGAGATAACTCCATATGATTCTGAATTATGAATGTTGAATAAAAATGATGAATTGTAATTATTATAACACCTTTTTACAAACAAAAACAGTACTGCACATACTGTTTTTAAAAATAAAAGCAATGTTAATCAAAACACTATAACAAGCCTCCCAACAAAATCTTTATTCCCAATCCGATTAGAACTAAACCACCCAGCAATTCTACTTTGTCTCCCCACAATTCTCCAAACTTTTTGCCGAGCTCTACACAAATATATGATAAAACAAATGTAATAAGACAAATAAGAATGATTGCTAATACAACCGCCACCTCAACAAATGCAAAACTAACCCCAATTACAAAAGCATCAATGCTAGTTGCTACTGCCAAGAAAAATAAAACGGCTGGGTTAAGAATACTTTTTTTGTGAGAAAACTTTTCTTTTTTGTCACTAACAAATGCTTCATAAATCATTCGTCCACCCACTCCTGCCAAAAGTACAAAAGCAATCCAGTGCCCTGTAAGAGCCATGAAAGACGAAATCCCAAAACCAACTCCCAGCCCCAAAACAGGCATAATAGCTTGGAACAGCCCAAAAGTAACAGCAATTAAAATAGTTTTACCATAACTTATAGATTTGTTCATGGCTCCAGCAGTGAGTGAAACTACACAAGCATCAAGAGAAAGGCTGACGGCGATAATAATGATGTCAACAAAATTCATAATTTTATACCTTTATTTATTTAAGGAAATTTTAGGAAAAAAATGTAAAGTATGCTTGACGCCACGATAGACTATTTTTTATTTGTCTATCACTTGTAACAAAAGATTCTTCCCTTTCTCTAACCACTCTTCCTTACCAAGATGTTCCATTTCCAAAATATAATCCGCCAAAATAGCCTGTTGCTCTTCAATAGGTTGATCATTAATATACATAGTTAAAAAATCCCATCGAATAAAATCACGCTTCTGGCCATCTTCCACTTGCCACCATAATTCATTTTCAAAAGCCCACTTAGTAAATGCTGGGTTTTCTTTTTTATCATTGATAGTTTGGACAAGCTTGGTTTGGACTTCTTCATTGGTGAGATTGGTATAATCTTCTTCAGGCAAAAGTTTGGCAATCTGCCCGATGGTCGCTTCTAGATGTTCGTCAATCGTCTTTGGGTCATATAGTATGTCTGTCACTTTGTAGACGGGCTTCATGGTCAGTTGGATATTTTCTGGATGCTCAGACAATTGCATATCTGCCAACTCCCGAATTATTTTTTCACTCTGGTCAAAAGTTAAATCAGTCTGAACCATCTTGTATAAGATATAATGCCAAGCTCGATCAATGCTTGAAAATTCTTGGTTAGCCACAAAACTAATTAAAAATTGTTTGAGGAAAGTAGAATGATTGTGAGCACGCTGTGGTTCACCAATAGTGTAACCTTGACGATTGCGCAACCACTGTAAAGTCTCCGTGGTTGGCAATTCCGATGCACGGAGAATACCATAAACTTCAGAAAACCCGACAGTAATTATATAATCAGCATCTTTCTTTAAAATATGTTCAATATTAGCAACTCCATACTCCAAACCACCAAGTGCACATGAATTGGAAACATAATAATCGGTCGAAGTCGTCATAAAGCCAACAGGTAGTGGGGAGTATGTGCCACGAGGAACAGCAGTAATAAGAACATTTTTCTGTGCCCTATTGATCTCAATCATTTGGATAGCATCACAGTGCCCATATTCTTGTTCAGCCCTGTTGTCTAGGCCAATTAGCAAAATTCTAACTACATCGTCTTCTCCAAATGGATCAACCTTATCATCTCCCATCTCTGTCTGCTGTCGGCGGGCAAGAACTTCAGCAATAGCGGCCACCCTACGTCTCGATTCTTCTTGGACAATGCGATAATTGTGGTACCAAAAAACAGACTTGCTAACAATCCACAGTACAAGTATGCTGGCCGCAATAATAAAAAAGTATTTAAGTAAACATTTCATGAAAGATAGTATACAATAATCTACCTCAGATAGACCAGGATCCGACCAACAAGTGAACGATGAAAAAGTCTAAAATTCAAGTATCTATCTTATCACTGTAAAAATCAGCTCGTGACAAAAAACAGTTTAGACCTGTCCCTTGCAAAATACAATGAGACTAGACTACACAAAAAGCATCCAGTACATGATAGCAATACCGGCGACAAACAAAAGTAATTGTTCAATAGAAACACGTAGACCAGTCCTCTTATGCAACTCGGGAATCAAATCTGAACCAGCAATATAAATAAATATTCCTGCAGAAAATGATATCAGGTATACATTTATACTAGCCATAGAAGATGACAAAAGTAAAGCTAAAACAGCACCAACAACAGCACCGAGGGCACTAAAAAAATTAAAAAACAAAGCCTTCTTTTTACTAAATCCACCGTGTATCAAAACACCGTAATCACCAATCTCTTGTGGAATTTCATGGATAGCCACCGCAACGGTGGTAGCAATACCAACTGGGATACTAATCAAATAACTAGCTCCGATGACAAGACCGTCAATAATATTATGTAAAAAGTCTCCAATTAAATTCATCATAGCAATCGGGCGATCGTCTACATTACAATCTAGATGATGACAATGGTGCCAATGGATAATTTTTTCTACCATAAACAAAGTCACAATCCCCACTAAAATAGAAAGTGAAACTTGCAAACCAAAACCATGTTCATCCGCAATCTCAGGTATAAGATGCAAAAAAGCATCACCAAAAAGTGCTCCAGCTGAAAAGCTTACCAAAAGAGCCATGAGGGATTTTAGTCTTTCCAACTCAAGAGAAATAAATACTACCCCCAAAAGAGAAATCAAGCTAACTACCAGAACACTAATAAGAGTATAAAGCCAAATGTTTAACATAAAATATAAACTACTTACAAGCAAGACAAATGCCTGTAAAGATGATTGAATGGTGGATATTGATAAAACCAGTAATGGATTTTTTGGTTATATTACAAGGAACACATTTTGTCTTTTCGCATTCTTGACAGACAATATGATGGTGGTGTTTCTCATTGTGTAATTCGTAGTGTTCTTCACCATGAATACTGATAACAGGGTGAATAATATCCAGCTCAGCCAAGATGTCAAAAGTACGATATACCGAAACAAGATCAATCTTCGTAGACAAATCTAGTTCTTTGACAGAAAAAACTCCCCGATAAGTCACCAAAGCCTCTGCCACTATTTGGCGAGGTCGAGTAACTTTGTATCCTTTCTTTTTCAATTTTTCGATAATCCAATTGTTCATAACAATATACTACTGCAAACCAACTGCATTTGTCAAGTGTTGATACAGGGCTAGTTAATTACCAACGACTCGGTCGATGGCTTATAGGGCTACCGACGTTGTCGGACTATTTATAAAGAACATCATGGTGTTTTTAAGCTCTCTATAAAGACTTTCTTTCTGTCAGGGTATGGCGTTTCGGGCTTTAGAGAATTGCGAACTTATGGATATTGCTTTCTAGAAGCAATATCCTAGAGAAATTGTGAGATCAAGCCTGTTTTCGATGGGTTGGAAATCAACTGGCTTCGCCAGTGGATTACTTTAAGTATTTAAAAACATCACGTAAAATGATGTTGGTTAAGACGAAAGTAGATTTAAAAATCAGACCTTTAGTCTGCACAGCTCTTTGGCTTGTTCAATAACTGTGTTAATTTTATTTTTTGATAAACCAAGAGAATCTAATTTATGCGGGGCTTTGTCAATATCTTGACACACAACTAACCCTTTTTCAAAAAATTTCAACTTCTCTTCACGAGACAAAATATTGAGCACTGTAATAGGATGCAAACCTAAACTCTCGATCATATGTTCTAGCCCATTATCTTTGGGAAATCGCCAACCAATCAACTTAATATTACCAACACAATCTGCATATTTACAAGCATCTACAGAAAACCGAGTGTTGGTGACAATCATACAACGATAACCACGTCTTTTTTCTTTCGGTACATTGTTCAAAATATCTTCAAACCGAGACCTCATATACAATGGCACACGAACCCCGATATCATCTCCGGATCTGTTGCGAAATTTGGCTTCAACCAAGACTATTTCTTTACCCTTAACAGCAACTACGTCCATCTCATGGCTTACACAAGTGCCCTTCATGATCTGCCCGACTTTTACATCGTATCCGCTTGCTTCAAATATTTTGCCAACAAATTTTTCAAAAGGGAAACCAGTCGGACCGAGCTCTCTGATTGCCTGCTTGAGACTGTAGCGAGCTGCTGGAATTTCATTTCTATTTTTTCGCAAAAGATGAAAAGCACGGTTATAAATATCACTGGTGTTTTCTCCTTCTCGTAGACCTTGTGAAATCACAGTAACAATTTCCTCGGCTTGTACAGAAGTGGCACCAGACCGATGGAGAGATTTTCTTAGTTTGGACTGTTTGAATTGCTCGCGCTGTCCACTGGCTTTGATGATACTTGGCATAAAATAGAGGATGTGCTGAATAATATAAATTATAGCAAGAGCCGAAGAATAATTAAAGATGTGGATATAAAAAAACAAAATAAGGCTCTCTGAACCTTGTTTTTAAATTGTTTTAATAATTTTACATCAATCGACGTAACGCTCGTTTTTCCAATGTAACAATATAATCAATTAGCTCACCAGCCACATCTATCCCTGTGGCTTCTGTAATACCCTTAAGACCAGGATTGGCATTAATCTCCAAAACTTTTGGCCCTTTATCCGATCGAATAATATCAACGCCAGCAAAGTCTAATCCAGTAACTTTGGTAGTTTTGAGGGCAATACGTTTTTCGGCAGTAGTCAATTTAGCAATGGCGACCTTACCCCCAAGAGAAAAATTGGATCTAAATTCTCCCTGCTTCTTGGCTACACGATCCATAGCTGCTATAATTTTTCCACCAACTACAAAAACACGGATGTCTCGTCCACTTGATTCTCTAATGTATTCTTGGACAATCACGGGTCCACCAAAATCTTCGTCAGTCTTAGTCATCATGTCAAGGAGTGCCCGCATTCCTCTTTTTGACTCTACCATGGTCACACCAACTCCTTGATTTCCTACCACGCTCTTGATGATAATTGGAAACGACCCAAGCCTTTCGACAATGTCATCGGTAAATACAGAAGAATGTACAACCATACTGCGTGGAATAGGGATACCATTGGTAGCCAAAGTTTGTAATTGTCTAATTTTGTTTTTTGTGTGGACAATAGAACTATAGCTGTTCACAGCCCGAACGCCTATAATTTCAAATTGCTTGATAAGCATAGCAGTCAAGTCAAGACGATCTCCAGCAAAAGATGGTTTGACTAAAAGAGTATGGAACTTTGGCTTTTTCCCATCGAGTAAAATAGTTCCTTTGTTGTCAAACAACAACTTGCACCTTGAAGAATCAAACATACCTATACTGTGCCCACGTGCTTGAGCAGAAGATTGTAATAAATCAATACTTTTTTTGAAACTACCATGAATTTTTTCCTCTTTTTGAGAAATAAGAAGTGGTATGATCATAATATTTTTAATAAATAAACCACCATTATAATCTATTTTTGAAAAAAATCAAGAGTCAGTGTGGATATCCGATCCTCAATAAAATCCTAGCTCTGTGAATCTACCTCAGACAAATCCTGATCAGTAATAAACAGCTGATCCAAAACCACTAGGTGTCTAGGATTACTAGGGTCAAATCTACCAACTGTGAAACGATGAATCTCGTCTGGACTTTGTCCAAGCAAATACCAAATGTCTATATTGCCTTCTCGAGAAATCATGTCCTTGGTAAAACACACACCATGAGTCTGGCAATCTGTGCCTCGAAATGTTCTGACACATCTATTCCAAGCCGTGGTTACAGCGTCTTCCTCTGCCTTTTCTAGACTCTTGCCATTCTTTATTAAAAAATTTTAAAAGACCTTAAAATAAAGGAAAAATACACACCTACATTTCAATTTTTGTTAGAATGGATGCCGAGGTTGAATGAGATTTTCGAACAGCAAGAAAAACGCTTAAATAAAACAAAAACAGACTCTTGCGAGTCTGCTCGTTCCGTATTGCTCCGAACGCTGAATGAAAT
>PFPK01000039.1 GCA_002793015.1 Candidatus Magasanikbacteria bacterium CG_4_10_14_0_2_um_filter_37_12
CACTATTCATATCGTCCGGATTTACTTCTTTCAGACGTGCTTCAATTTCAAGTTTTATGTCAGTTTCTTCTATGAATCTATCAAAGGCACTAGCGAGAATAACAAAACCAGGTGGTACGGGAATTCCAGCCTGGGTCATCTCGCCAAGTGAGGCACCCTTGCCACCGGCGGTTGAGACATTTGTTTTGTTGATATTTTTAAATTTGCTGATGTAAATCATATTAATGTTTCTACCCACTTCTCCAATTTTTGCCACAACATCGCCACTTCCTCTCTAGAGTGCCCAATGACAGTGACACCAAATTTCCCAAAATAGGAAAGCTGGCTAAGTAGATGAACGAAGACTCCGGATTTTTTGTGATGATCAAAATCCAAACCTGACTCCTGTAATTTTTTACAAAATTCTTCTGGCGTGACATCTTTTAATTCTGCTTTCTTAACAAAACATTCTGTGGCACGATAAAAAACATCGCCTTTGTCACAAGTCAAAATTCCTCTCTGTGGATCATACTCTGACTGGGTAAGATATTTGGTCCATAAATTGGTATGGTTAGTACCGCCCTTACGTGCATTTATTTCAATAGCCCAAATTTTCCACTGGTCATCATCGGTTTTTTTGGTAGCCAGTAGATCTATAGCCATCACACCGATTCCACCGTATTCAGCTATTTTTTTGATAATTTTTTCACCAACTTGAATAATGTCCTGACGATAGGAGGCCTCTGCCGGAAAAGACACTCCACCATAAATTACATTATCAAAAATTATTTGATCATGGGTAGCTTTGTTAATGATTTGCCCATCTGGAAATACTTCAAATTGAACACTCGGCGAAGTGACGATTTTTGCGTCAATGAATTCTTCCACGATACACCCTTCTGTCTCTATAGAATGTTCAAAAAATGATAAATCGTCACCTGTCTCATCCAGTTTTTTCTGAATTAATTGATAGATGTCTTCACCCACTTCTTCTGCAAATATTTTTATTATCCCTTCTCCCCCACCACCATCGTTAACTTTCACTAGGAAAGCTTTTTGGTTTGTTTCATATTTTAACTTTTGTAGATTCTCTTTAACTTCTAGAAATGAAAAAGCTGGATAACCTTTGGCATACTGTACACCAGCTTCGGCAAATATTTTTTTACTACCGATTTTTTCATTCACAAATAGTGCATCCTCGGCAATGCTATACATTGGGATGTCCAATAGACGGGACAATTCAACAGTCGCCGGAGTAGTACGAAAAAGTTCTAAATATGCGCCGTCAGATTGCTGTGCTAATTCTCGAATATTTTCCAAGATATCCGGACGTTTCAACAATTCTTTGGTAATAACTTTCTCTCCTGTCTTTGGCACCCAAACAAATGTCGTTCTTTTTTCCATCTCCTCTCTTGAGAGTCTGGTCATCTGGGAAGCATGGAAGAATACGTAATCCAGGTAAGCACTTTCAAGACCTTCGGAAACGACAAAGACAAGATTAGTGTTTTCTTGTTTTAAATATTCCAAAAAATATAGATACCGTTCTTCAAAAAATTGCAGACCATCATAACGGCGATGTAGGTATTCACCTGCTGTGATATTTGAAACCACAACTACAGTCCTTGATCCGGAATAGTTTGGCTTTACTATGTTTTGGTTTTGTTTTAAGTTCATAGATTACTAAAAAATATGGACATCTCTCACCTGCTCACTCATTAAATTTTAATTACATGCTTCTCTATAAACTTATCAATTCCCAACTCCTCAAACTCCTGGATAGATTTCATGGCTGGTGATTCCTGTTTTTCCAATCTTTCGTAGAGTGGCTCCAAATATTTTTCTTCACCCAATCCTCGTCCTTGCAGACCCTCTTTGGAAATATCCAAAAGTGCTTTGGCTAGTGGAATTACTTCGTCTACTTCCAGACTTTTTTCTATTGTCTTATCTCTTAGATCAATCCAATATTGCCAAGGTTTACTCTTTACAAAAGCTTCGGCTTTTTCAATATTTTCGATCATCCCAAACACTAGTGCCGGCGCAGACATGATGCTCTCCCATGGTTGGGAAGCAATACAACGTGTTTCAATATATAATTTTGTCAATTTTCCTTTCAATAATGAATCTATATCTTTATTTTCATAAGCATCTTTGAACAAGTCCAAAGTGACTTCATTAGAAAACTCAAATCGGGGTCTAGCCATGGGCCACCCATACTGAAGCTGGTCAGACACATCGGCAATACTCGGTTCAATGTTATTTCTATCTGACAACACTATATCAAAACTGGACCAAGAATTTCCATAAAAATAATCTTTTATTGTATCTACTTCAGGGATGACATGGACATACTTACCACTATCGCGAATCGTCATAATGTAAGGCAGTGACCAATTGCGTTCCACATACTGTTGAAAAGTTTCCAGTGGTTCTTTTGGGATACCGCGATAACGTTGAAATTTTTCTGGATATCCTGTGGTAAACAAGTTCCAACGATGTTCACGTTCTTCATGGACAAGTGATTTTTGTGCTGACTCAATAGTGGAGTTGGCACAAAGTGCTATCATGACACCAGACAAACCATTGACACAATCAAACACCTTCATAGCATCTTCGAAAGGAACATCGATACAAACTTGGTGAGCGGCGATGTTGGAAAAATAATGATGGTATTGTGCCCAAAATTCTTTTCTATAAAATCCTCGATACCAAGTTTTTTCTGTCTTTAAATCCGGATAATAATATGGAGTTTTTGGTTGAACTGCCAAATCTATCAGCACAATATTTTGGGTTTCGGCAACTGACAAAAATTCCGCAATAATTTCTTTCATGTTCTGCTCACATTCCAAAACTGTGTCAAAAGGAAGAAAACCAAACTCAATAATATTGACCCCTCCATCACTGTTCACGATAACTTTTTTTCCATCTCTCTGTTCATAAATAACACCAACAGGCTGTTTTGTGCCATAATCTGTGTATAGAGTCACATGATCTTCGAGAGACCATGCTTTCCAAATCTCCTTCACCTGATCACGACGAGCCGCTTCACCACTTGTCTTATCGATAGCTAGAAATTCGTATTCTAATGCTATTTTTCTATTTTTCATATGTTTAAAAAACATTAATTTTTGACACTCCCGTATTTTTGTACAAATTTGGCCATCATCATCAAATAATCAACCCCTAATTGTCTTGGTTCTGTATCTTTGAAAACACGAACATCTCTGTTTATAGCAAATTCCAACAACCTACCTTGCTCCATCTCCGGATGACCCTGTACAGACAGAGCAACACCTAGGCCATCAACAAGTAACCCATGTACTGTTTGTGCATCTGCATCAATATCGTCACCGCTCAATTTGGGAAACCCTGGTTTATCCGGAATGTGAATAAGTCCGTGAGTAACGGCAGGATCTTCACCAGAAGTAGTCAAAAACAGAGCACTCTGTCTTGGATTATATTTCACTGCGTCTCCATGAGACACGGGTACTTCTCCAGACAATGGCCATTCAGCACCCAACACACCTGCTACCAATCTATGTGAAGTGTTAGTAGTTTCTACAGCAACTCTACCACCAAATCTGCTTGGTAATTTATATATTTCTGAACCGCGTTGTGCAGACAACACCTGATGTCCATAACAGATACCAATTATTGGAATGTTTAGTTCATCGGCTGCTCTGTACAACTCAACTGTTTTATTATATACATACCCATGTGAAAATTCTTCTCCCAACACTTTTTTGTGGGGGTCTGTCAAAGCATCCGTGACGTTTGCTGGCGAGCCAGAAAGCATCATCATTCCTATTTCTCTGTCCGAAATATTTATATTCTGCTTTTTTTTTCGGACATCAATCACTTTTAGTTCCTGACCTAAAAAACGACGAAACATTTCTTCATGTCTTGGAAATTGTCTACCAAAAGCCTTTTGAATAATAAGACGTGTTAACTCTTCCCAGCCTTGTTCATTTAATCTGTCTATAGCATTTTGAGCAAACTCATCAAATTTTCCCAAAACAGAATCAACGAGAAGGACGGATTTGCCAGCCAATGCATCGTTCAAGATTTCCTTTGCAGCCACGCTGGCACTTAACTCTCTTGCTATTATAGTGCTAGTCTCATCTAAAATTTGTTCCTTTAAAAGGACACCATCTTCTAATTTTCCAAAATTTGGTCTCATATTATTTATCAATAAACTTATTTCAAAAACTCCCCCCAAATTCCACCAAAACTATTTATTAAATCCTCGGCATTATAAAAAGTTCCTTTTTCTTTGGCTAATTTTTCACCAACTAGCCCGACCAAATACGTGCTAGCTAGAGTGGCGGTGAACAAATCATTAGTAGCAGACAATCCAGCAATAGCACTCGACAAGACATCACCGGTACCACCTTTGGTCATGCCAACATGACCTGTCCTATTCTCCCATAGTTCTTCACCATTACTGATATAGTCATACTTTCCAGTAAGCACAATTGTACAATGATATTTCTGAGCCATTTTCTCCACATTTTCAGCAGTAGCCTCACATTCAAAAACATTGGTAAACTCTCGTGAGTGTGGTGTCAGAATGCAATTACTATGTAAACAACTTGGCTTGACATGCCAGAGAGCTGTGGCGTCTATAATAGTTTTTTTGTTTGGATACTTGTGTAGTATATCATGAACTAGGGCAATTGTATCAGAGGATTCTGACAAACCAGGACCAATGAGAATGCTGTCCACAATTTCAATGGTTTCAAATAACTTTTTTCTAGAAATAGCAATAAAGGTCGAGATTTCACTACGCAATTTCTTGATCAATTTCAGATTGTCTATGGTCGAGTGCACATAGACCATATCAACAATTCGAGAAGCCGTCTCGAGAGAGAGCAACAATGCGCCGTGAAATTTGGCTGATCCAGCTATTACAAGGAGTCGTCCATTTTGACCCTTATGGCTGTCGGGATTAGATTGCTTTAACTTTCCAAAAATTGACTGATCTAAAATTTGCATAATGTATATATTGTGCTTAATTTTAGGCATAAAGTCAAATTATTTTAGTAACTAGTAACCTATAACTGATAACTAGTGAAACAAAAAAGGGGAGCTGATTTACTCCCAGAAACTAGTTATTACATTTATTTATCAAACTTAACAATTTGATCTTGATCAATTTTTTTTGGTTGTCCATCACCATCTTTATGAGTATCTCTTCTTATGTTGCCATTTTGAACATTAGGTACACTAGAATCTAAGTTAGTATTTTTTTTGTTTCTATTACGCTTTCTTTTGCGTTTCTTGGTAGATTTTTCTGATGTAGCTTGCTGAACTGGAGAATTATTTGGCATACCGTTTTTGGCAACAGATTCTGGCTTCGGTAAAACTTTTGGATCTGTCTGAATTGATAATTCACTTGCGATTTTTTCTTCTTTTTCTTCATCAAAAAAAACAGACAGGTCATCTTCTGGCTCGTCCTCTGGTGGCTTAATAACCGTATCTACATCAATATTATAATCTGAAAATTTGTCATTCTTATTTGAATTTAGAACTTCCTCATTAACTAACTGCTTCTCTTCTTCCAAAGAATCTCCATTGTCTGCCTTTTTTTCCGTAGGTAAAAGGTCTTGCAAAGAAATATTATTTTCTTCAAGTTTGTCTTCCTTTGTAGTATCAATATTTCCTAGAGATGATTGTTCTGTCGGTATTTTTTTATTATTAATATTATTTTTTTTTTCATTTTCCGCCTCTGTATCATCGCTATCTATTTCCATACCACTCCATCTGGTAATTTTTTCTTCAATAATATCACGTGGTTTACCATATCGCTCACGAGACACATTGATCACCTTCTGAGTACTCCCAGTGGAGGAGCCAATTGGTGGCATACCGATAGCACTAAAAGGGTGTGAAGCAACTCCGTCAATCATTAATTTGAGAAAAATTTGAAACTTAGGCAAATTGACAATATGCTCTTCGGTAAACGTAGGAGCATATTCTTTGGCCAAAGCTTCTGCGTCTGCTGCACCAACCCGAAAAGTAATCATACTGCCAACGTTTCCAAATACTGCGTCAGCCACAGTCTCGTCAAGCTGGGTGATGTACTGATGGGCCATGATTAGGCTGAGTCGATATTTTCGAGCTTCCGACAAAATATTAGCAAAAGACTGGGTCGCAAAATTTTGAAATTCATCAACGTAAAGGAAAAAATCTTTGCGTTCTTCTTCAGGAATATCCACCCGACTCATAGCAGCCAACTGAATCTCCGTGATAAGCATACCGCCAAGCAATCTACTGTTGTCTTCACCGATCCGACCCTTGGACAAATTCATAATGAGAATCTTTTTTTCATCCATGATTTGTCTAATATTTATGGTGGACTTCACTTGTGCCACCATGTTTCTAATCACACTGGCCGAGAGAAACTGACCAATCTTGTTTTGAATCGGGGCAACAGCTTCTTTTTGGTAACGCGGTTCGTAATTGGCGAATTCTGTCGTCCAAAATGATTTGATCACTGGATCTTTCAATTGACGTACTACTTTACTACGATATTTTTTATCAGCCAGCATTCTATTGATCCCAAGTAGCGTCGAGCCCTGGCTGTCAAGTAAAGCCAACAAAGTATTATTCAAAATATATTCCATACGGGCACTCCAGACGTCCGGCCAAATCTTTTTGAAAACAGCCATGAGTCCAGACGCAACCAAATGCTTCTGTTCTTCTGACTCTACTTCCAAGATGTTGAAGCCAATAGGAAACTCTACATCAGCTGGATTGAAATAAACAACATCATTGGTCCGGTGGCTTGGGATATAGTCAATCAATTTCTCGGACATGTCTCCATGTGGATCGACGACGCCAACACCATTACCATTATAAATGTCTTGCAAAATCATATTTTCAAGCATCGTGGTCTTCCCCATACCAGTCTTACCAATGACATACATGTGCCTTCTCCGGTCGTCTGTCTTGATCCCAAACTTACGCATTTGATTGCGATAGTTTGTTTGTGCAAAAAGACAGACGTGTTGATCGTCATGTTCTCTTTTTTCTTGACCTTTGACTTGTAGATGATGACTGGGCATGATTTATGTTTTTTAATAAACTTGTATATCCAAAATTATATCACATAACACGGTTAATGTAACATATGTGTAAGAATTACGAGCGTTATTTACATTTTAATTCTTAAATTCTTTCTCTTGAAACTTTCAACACATCTTTAGCAAGAATTTACAATTTACAATTTATACTAAAGCACAAGTGTGTCCTTGAAATTTTCAAACAATTTTTAATGTTTTAATTCTTCAATGTTGATGAAATCTTTTAGAAATTTACAATTGTAAATTTAGTCATTGTAAATTGTTTTCAAATTGAAAATTGTAAATTACAAATTGAAAATTACAAATTGTAAATTATCACTGTTTATTATTGTTTAAAAGTATAAACAACGCTTGTATATCTTACATCTTATCTCTTATTATATTTACCCACAAACTCCGATGGTACTTTACCACACACGCACCCACGTCCAGCGTCAATTCCCTTTCAAATTCCTAATCGACACTACACCTTCAACATGCAATGGCACTGGAGTAGCAGTTGGATCTTTTTCCAATTCTAACTGAATACGCACCACCCTGATGTCTGTAATATTTACTGGAAAATCAAGTGCATTCTCTATCCCACTATAATCTTGGTCATAGTATAAAAATAATGGAGCGTTCTTGGCAATATTGACCGCATCGTGAGCAATCTCAACAATGTTTTCTTCACCATTATAATTGAGTGGATTACCTTCCACATTAGTCACTCCTTTTTTCAAAGTTGTGCCATCAATAAAAAATCTAACTTTTTCTCGCAAACTATCGTCATCAATATTGGCAAAAAAAGAAAATTCGTATTCAGAAGCCGAATCAACCGTATAAGAGCCAATACTAGATTCTTCTGCCCGACGGACATCATCAATTACTTCTTGCAATGCCCTCCGTCCTTCATTCTGAGTCTTCAGTTGTTCCCAAATAATGGCATTGGATCTGAAACTGGTAATCATAATCCACACCACAATAGTCGAAATAATCGCAAAAATTCCCAAAGCTACGAGCATCTCGAGAAGAGTGAAAGCCTTCTTATTCTTATAACAATCCTTCATCATAAAATTTGAAATTTTTAATTTGAAAACAATAGTGATAATTTGAAATTTGAAAATTTCAAATTGTAAATTTCAAATTATTCACTGGACATTCTCACTTCCTCAAGAGTATATCCACTTACATCCACACTTCCACTGATATTCTCATACCCACTAGCTGTAATAGTATAATCATAAGTAGCATTGGCAAGATTGGCAAAATACGCCTGGCCAGGTGGAGTACAGCTATTGGTGTAAGTAAGAGAAACGTCAGACAAAGTTGGAGTATAGGTACTGGAAACAGTAGACAAATAAACCCTATAACGCATGTACTGATCACCATTGTGAATCTCATTCAACACCAAGTTACTGGTCGTATAATAAGTGTTAGTTGTCCCATCTGGCCCCAAATAACTCCAGCTACCAGCATCGGTCGTGCTGGTCGAAGCTACTTGAAACTTCACTGAATCATCACCTGTTTCTGTCGGCTGTGCCAATGGCTCCCAAATAATATTGCGATAAGTTGGTTCAGCCCCAAGATCAAAAGTGGACGATTCCAGCCACCCACTACTGGCATAATATTGACCAACTATCTCCAGAGTGACATCTCCTGGCGAACCTGTGAAATCTAGATTACCATCTGTCAAAGCAAATTTAGTATTGTCCGACATTGTTGACTGACCTCCACCACCAGACCAATCTGTCTGTCTAATACTACCTACACCTGTCACCACTGTATCGTCAAACCCAAAGGCTGATGTCAAATGAATGTTGGCATTGGCAATAGGCTGATCTGTGGCATCATCAAGCACAGCAACGTTAAGCGCATTAGTAGACTTAGTGCCAAGTATCAATTGTACTGGCTGAGTCGTATCCGCCAAAAGATTGATTGGCTGGACTGGGATAGTACCAATAATGTCAAAACTAGGAGTGGAAAAACTGTAATTGTCTCCAGCTAAATTGTTCATAGTATAATTTCCAGTTCCATTAGTCACAATACTTTCATCTACTTTCAAAACTGTCGGGTTGGTCCCCCAAAAATGAGTTCCTGAAACACCTACACTTACAGTACCAACAGGCTGACAACTCAAGTCAATTGTACTCAAATCAATGCCCGCAACTTTATCAATACTAAAGCTAATCTCCGTGACATCTTGAGCTACTACTGAAGCAAATGGTTTGATTGGATTGGGAATAGCTTCCGATGTATTGATAGTCATGTCAGTAGTGTAACCAATTTTGCTGACAGTGATCTGGTAGCTATTAATTCCTGATCCTAAATCTACGATTCGAAGCATACCATCGTTGTCTGTGGTATCTGTAAAATCCACTGTTGGGTCAGTGTCTGTAGCTACAATATGAACATCAGCCCCCTGTACAGGGTCGGCATTAGAGTCAAATACTTCTACAAACAATGCTCCATGAGTCGGGTCTCCTTCCAAAAATTTCGGAGCAACAATAGTGGAGAGGCTGACCGGATTATTTTGACGACAATGATCACAAAGCACTGACACTTCCACAAATTTGTAATCAGCAGGCTGGTTATCATTTGGAGCTGGCGATCCACCACATGCACCCTCTGTGTCCCCATGTTCCAAGTGTCCAGGGAGAGCATTGTCGGCAATACATAAAGTGTTGTTGCTATGACACACCTCGATCTTGGGGTCCTGACATTCTCCGCCACCTTCTTGCCCTGTGCCGATTACGCCGTCATAAGGATCATCAATATTTCGAACAGTGCGTGTAATTGTAAAGTCAATTCCATTACGAGTAGTACTCACTATCCGATCAAACACCCCGGCTGGGCTGCCATTGATAATCCCAATATTGCTAAAAGCTACATTACGAATAATTTCTATTTGCTCATTCAATAAAGAAGTCTCAATAATTCGGACACGAGAATTGTAGACTACTTTGAAAACAAATTGGATGCCCGAATATATTCCCATTGCAAAAATAACAAAAATTCCAGTGGCAACAAGAACTTCGATCAAAGAAAAGCCTTTTTTATTTTTACAAAAAAATCTAATCATATATTAATTATAACATAAATAGAAAGAAAATGCTTTTTAAAATCTTAATAAAAAATCACCTCAACTTAGGCGATTTTTTTGTGTCTCTTATCTCCTGTCTCAATTTATCTACACCACTACTCACCCAAGACTTCACTAATCATCTCATCCACATTTTTTTCTGCCAACTTCTCCAATTCTCCGCTACTCATCCCTACGCCAACACCCTCTTTCAACTGTTCCATTTCTTCCCGAATTAAGTCACCACGCATCTTCAATAATTCGTCTTGGTATCCACGAATTTGTTCTTTCAGCTCTGTCACTCTGTCATGATCTTGCTTGACAGAGCTACTGTGACTTCCATCATCGCTAAGTTGCAATTGCTGACGGAGTTGACGGATAGCTTGGGTCACCTGTCCGATATGAAGAAGAATGTTTTGCATTTGTTGTTTGTTATTCTTTACCTCTTTGACCAAATAATCAGCTCGTTCTAGACTAGCGGCGGCTTGCAATTCTGGGTCTTTTTCTCCTTCGCCACCTTCGCGTGACTCAAATTTTGGCTCATTTTCAAGAGACTTTTCTCGCAACCCTTTTTCTGTTTCCATAGACATAAATATATACGAAATTTCAAACAATACGAAAATTACGAACTAATTTAAAATGGGGGGGGAATTTTTTGTATATTTCGTGCTGTTCGTATTTTCGCACATGAATTGTACCACGCCATCCCAATCACATCAACATTTGTATTCTCCGCCAACCGTGCTAAAATAGTTATTATCAAAACTAATAATTTAAACCCCTATGCACATTCTAATCTCAGGTTCACTCGCCTACGACTACATCATGGATTTCCCAGATAGTTTCAAAAACCATATCTTGCCTGATCAAATTCATATACTCAATGTCTGTTTTGTGGTAGACACACTTGAAAAAAATCTCGGAGGTTGTGCTGGTAATATTGGCTACACCATGAAACTTCTGGATGCTGACCCTATTATTTTTTCTCCACTAGGCAAAGATGCGATTGATTATCTGGAATATTTCAAAAAATTAGGACTAAACACAAATTATATCCCAATCTCAAAAAACAAAAATACATCTTCTGCCCATATTACAACTGACAAAGATGACAATCAAATCATTGCTTATTACAACGGTGCTGGAGATGAAGCAACAGACATGAATGTCAAAGATATCAAAGAAAAAATTGATTTCGCCATCATCTCACCAACCAAAAAAGAATCTATGATCAAACATGCCAAAGAATGTTTTGATCTCCAGATTCCATTCTGTTTTGATCCTAGCCACCAACTGCCAGCCTTCACTCCGCAGGAACTCATGGCTACCATCGGTCAAGCCAAATTTTATATTGCCAATGATTATGAACTAAAACTAACTGAAGAAAAAACTGGCTGGAGTAAAGAAGAATTGCTAGACCATGTTGAAGTACTCATCACCACGCTTGGAGAAAAAGGATCTGTTATTGCCACCAAAGACCAAATATTTGAAATAAAACCATGCCCGCCAGATTCTATAGAAGACCCCACTGGAGCAGGTGATGCTTACCGTGCGGGATTTTTTACAGCTTATACCCGTGGTCTAGATTATCAGACTTGTGGTCAAGTGGGTTCAGTGGCATCTACCTATGCTATTGAACACTACGGCACTCAAAATCATACTTTTACTCTAAAAGAATTTTCTGATAGGTACAAAAATACTTATGAAGAAACGATTGATTTGAAGATGTGAAGAAACATACGAATTACGAATATTTCGAATGTACGAATAGTTTAAGAAAACAAATTGTGATTTACTATTCTCTTTATTACGACACAGTCTTGTGCAAAACAACCAATAATGGCTAACTTAAAACCAAGCGAATCCAGATATTGTCCAACTTGACTATAAATATTTTTTGGAATAAATCTTCCTCGCTTTAACTCCAAAACTACCTTATCTTCTATTAGAAAATCTAAAAAGTACTTCCCAACTATTTTGTCGTTGTACTTGATTGGAACATAATACTGTTCTTCAAATTTTAATCTTACTTTTTTTAAACCAATAGCCACTGCTTTTTGCACATATCTCTCTAAATTATTGCCCCCAATGGCGTTATGCACACCAAACAAAACTCCATTAATTTTGTAACTCAATTCCGGATACAGCAAATCATTCCTACGCAAAGTATAATTATTGTTAACCATACAACATAATATTATATAAGTAGCCTATCTAGTATTCGAACATTCGAAATATTCGTAATTCATATGTTATTTCTTCTTCACCATCTTTTTGATCTTCTCCAAAATTTCTTTCATTCTTCCACCCTTGCTTGTCACAAAAAGCCCAAACAAGACTGACGTCAGACCACCAGCCGTTGCCGTCAAATACTTTTCCGCCACCTCTTTTGACTGGTCTTTTGCTTGCACATCCTGCTGAATTACAACATCTTCCGCCACACCAGTTTTCACAATATCTTGCGATGAACGTGGCAAAAGCCGATAACCAGTTTTTGTTTGGCTAATTATTCCTGAAACAGAAATAATATCACCAAGCTGAAGAACTTTTGTATTGATTCCAGAACCACGTTTGAAATACACTTTCACTTCTTCTGTGCCATCGTCGACATACATATAAGACGATTTCAATTCTGTAATCTCGCCATTCACTTCTACCAGCCAACCTTCTAGTTGTTCACCAATATCAATCGTTTCTACCGGCTGTGGAGTAGGGATACCAACGTGATCTATTTTTTCAATATCTTTTTTTTCTTTCACTTTAATTCTGGTCTCTCCGCCAGATTCAGAAATTTCTCCAGCCACCTGGACACGATCACCAATTTCTAATTTTGGAAAATCTTTATTGTACATATAAATCTGGACACCTGCTGAGCCAATTAAAGTCTGTGTAGTGGTATTAGAAACAGCAGAAGAAACAATATACATATACTGCGCCCCAAATACTCCCGGTTCAACTGACACCACACCACTAACAATTACTTGGTCACCTATATCTTCATCTCGCAATTTTTCTAAAGTAGTCTCAATAGTTGGCTTAACATATTTACTACTGCCTTTAGTTATTTTCACCCCCTTGACAGACTTTGGCACTGCAATAATATTTTCTTCACCAGGTGTAGGCGTGCCTGTCCAAATCCACACTTCGTCAGCATCACGAATGTATGATGCGCCTTCCACCACATCGTCATAGCGAATATCTTGAATAACCTCGCCGTTAGGATACAAAAGACGCACACTATCACTAGTATTGTTTAGCGCCAACTTGGTGTCTTGTCTTGCAAACAATAAATATTTACCAGCCTCAATCGTTGTGCTATCAGGAATAGTATAAGCCCGCGAACCACCTTCTTCATCATCAATTTTCAATTGCGACAAATCAATATCTTCCGTAGTAGGATTATATAATTCAATAAATTCAGTGGTGTCTGATCCTATTGGATTGGGCAGTGCTTCTGAAATTTGAATTTTTTCCACATCATCAATTTGATAATATCCACCATTAAAAGATAATTTATTTTTGACAGTAATAATTACCTTCTTTTTTGTTTCATTATTATTCGAATCTAATACAATTAATTCTACAGTAAACACTCCTTCTTCCGTGAACAGGTGTTCAACCACATCACCATCGTCGCTATCTCCATCACCAAAATCCCACTTGAAATCCATCTTATCCCCATCAGGGTCAGTGGTATCAGAAGCGTCAAACATCACTGGCTCGCCAACAGCCACTTCGCTATCAACATCAATCGCAATAATTGGTGCAGCGCTCTTTCCTTCGACAACATTTTCTTTTCCAGAAGTAATCTTGGTAGTCCACGCCCAAGTATTATCAAGGCGTCTGGCATAACTCTCATCTTCATCCGCACTACCAACATATTCTACAGAATCGGTCAACGTATCATTTGGAAAAAATAATTTTACAATATCGCCACCAGTGTTATTGAGAGCAATGCCAGTCATAACACGTTTAAAGACTAAATAGCTACCTGGCAAAATTGTCCCCTGTTTGATTGTATATCTCTTGCTTGTGCTGTCACCAAGTTTCCAATTGGTAAGATCGACTGTTTCTATGCCAATATTTTTTAGTTCAATAAATTCGTCTTCATTATCTGAACCAGATGGATTGGGAAATACTTCATTCAAAATTATATTGAAAGACCCAACAGATTGTTCAATGACTTCCCCATCTTCCGTTATACTTGAAACCACGTTGGTCTTCCCTTTGGTGATTGTCGTGGTTAAGACAAAATCGTAATGATCATTATCGGCGTCTTGACCATCCACTTTTCTCGCCAAACTCATCGGATCTTTGGCAATCGGAGCATTATCAGAAACATTGCCATCATCCCAAGTACCATAAGTAACACGATCAATTTCTTTACCGCTTGGATCAAAAAGCACGACAACATCGCCACTATTATTTAGATTTCCTTTTGGACTTTCGACAATCGCAAAACTTTTGGCAGAAATAGATCCACTAAGCACAGTCTTGGTCTCGCTACCATCCTCGATCCACCAGCCAGATAAATCAATACTGGAAGCAGTTTTATTATAAAACTCTACAAACTCAGACTGATCGTCTGCTGGATCCGAGACAAGCTCGTTGATCACCACATCTCCAGGTTGGTAAACAATTGATGGTAGCTGTGGTGTCGCCCCACCACCACTAGAAGGACTACTAGGCTCATTTTCAACTATCGGTATAGTAACAATATTTTCTAACCCCTTTGTAATTGTTGTTGTTTCCTTAAAATCATTTTGATCGCTCTCCGTATCTTGTCCGTCAGAAATTCTAGCCACGCTATTTCCTTTTTCATGATCTGGCGCATTGTCAGACTTATTACCATCATCCCAATCCCCATAGCTAACTTTATCGACAATTTCATCTTGTAAATTTTTTAAAACAATCATGTCCCCGCCATTATTCAACTTACTTGATGACAATTTTATAACCACAAAACTACTGGCTTCAACTGTTGAAGTTGGCGACGCAATTTTTCCTACCCCATCATTCAGCGTCCAACCAGTAAGATCAATGCTGCTAGTCGAAAAATTATATAATTCAATCCATTCGCTCTCACCGTCTGTCGGGTTAGCGACAAATTCATTGATCACAATTTGTCCCACATTACTATTTTCTTCGCCAGAAATAGAATCAAAAACTTGAACACTTTGGCTGGCAGATTCAGTAGCCCCTTGATCGTCAGTGACAGTAAGCGTTATTTCAAATATGCCAGCACTGCTATAAGAATGAACCACTGTAACACCTACACCGCTTTCCCCATCACCAAAGTCCCATGAGTAATCACTAATACTACCATCCTCGTCGCTAGAAAAAGAAGCATCAAATGTTGTACTTACATTAAAATAAACAGAAAAAATAGCTGAGATAACAGCCGTAGGGTTTTTATTTTCCTCGGTGGGCAAATTAGCTTCACTACCCCCATTTCCTATATACCAATAATTTTTCTGGCCAACGGTATTACTGTCTGGATGAATTTTCCAATTTTCCTCTGTATAATCGGCATTTTCTGGGTCAATTCTCTCAAGAGAAAAATCTGGTGAAGCAATATAAATAAATTCTTCGATTATTTCTTCGTCAGCATCTTTGAGAGAAATATTCTCTCCATCTTCGCTCAATGTCTGCCACGAACTATCAAATATAGTCGTCGTCACATCTGGGTAGTCTGCCAAAAAATTAAAATCATTCTGTACAATGACAACATATTCACCTGGATCGATGATCATGTCTTCACCCTGAATCAAATCTAGCCCATGATTAGTATTATTTTCCAAAAATTTCCAATCCTTCATATCAACTGCTTCCTCGCCTTTGTTAAAAATTTCTAACCACTCATGCCCACTAGATTCATAAGCACCAATCTCGGTGATAACTATATCAGTGTTAGCACTATGAACAAACTTAACAAATAAAAAAATACTCCCAAAAAGTATTGCGAGCAAAACAAAAAGTTTTAATTTTGACATATGACCTCCTAATTAAAAAATTAAAATAATTAATTAAGAGTATATTAAAGTAAATTTTTAAATTCCAATAAATTTACAAAAAACTGGTTGTATTATATATTTTGTTTATTTTGACGATACAAATACACCATACCTACAACAAAAAGTGACGTAGAAGTTATTGCCGAACCCATGCAAAAATAACAAATGGAATGAATTACAAAAAGTTGTAAATACACAAAATAAATTGAAGCCAAAAAACCAACTACCGTAATCCTAGAAATCCAAAGCAAAATTTTGATCTTTTTTTTGTCTAAATAAAAAACAACCAACAAAAGAATACTTAGATAATACAAAGTCCCAAATAGAGCAACAGGAATCCCAAACAATGTAGAGTAGACACTCGATGTCACAATATCACACCCACCATTCACCCCACACCCAATATAACTACCAGTCAAATTTTTGATAGCCAAAAAAGTGGAATCACAAAAACCAATAATAGAAAAAATCAAAAACAAAACCGCAAATTTAATTTTGGTTTTGTTATGTTCTTCACAACTTTCGTTATAAGGTGGAGAGATGTTGTTCGAGGAGGGATTTGAATCCATCATAAGTACCAGGAGTTTCCAAATACTCCCCGTTTAAATAGAAGCTTGGCGTCCCTTGGAGCTCCAAGGCTGTAGCTTCATTATAATCATTATCTACTTTGTCAGCCACATCAGCAGAATTTAGATCATTAACAAATTTATTCTCTTCTAGACCAATCGAGTTAGCCAATTTCACAAAAAAGTCGCTCGGATCATCCATCGTACTCCACTGTTCCTGAGTATTGAATAGCATATCATGCATCTCCCAAAACTTGCCTTGTTTACCGGCAGCTTCAGCTGCTTCGGCCGCTCTATTGGCATTGGAATGAATTTGACGCAGTGGAAAATGACGATAAGCAAACACCAACTCATCTGGAAGATCCTGAACCAATCTTTTTATGAGTGGATAAGTATCCCCACAAGCTGGACATTGAAAATCGCTGTACTCTACCAATTGTAGAGGTGCCCCAAAATTACCTTCGAGGTGTTCAGACACTGACAACTCTCTGGTAAGGTGGCCAACACCACCTGATCCACTATTTCCAAATATAGCCAACAGTGCTACCATCCCAATAACCCCAGCCACCACGACTGTCCAGATAATTGTACTCTTCATTTTTTCAGTCATATTTTTTAATTATTTATTGTTGTAACAACAAACTACAAAAGATTGAAGTTTACAAATTTCCATGTAATGATAGAATATCTAAGACAAAAAATCAACCGTGGATAAAATTATTTGTGCCACACAAAGCACAATAGACAGACTATGGCGCAGTTGGTAGCGCGCAGGGCTGGGGGTCCTGAGGCCGCGGGTTCGAGTCCCGCTAGTCTGACAATAAAACTCCCATCAGGAAGTTTTATTAATGAGCAATCTACTGTCTGTAGCCCGAAGTCTAATAACCAAAAACCAGACGTTATTCCGTCACCCTACCGCCATAATCACCAGTTTCAGTATTCACCAAAATTTCTTCACCTTCTTTGATAAATATTGGAGCATAAACTTTGAGACCGTTATCCAAAATAATTTCTTTTGTTACATTACCACTGGCTGTATCACCTTTTACCGCCGGCGGAGCTGTAACTACTTTGTATTGTACTTTCTTTGGCAATTCCACTGATACAATGCTACCTTCGTGCATAGAGGCAATAACATCCAAACCATCTTTCAAATACTTCCCGTCATCTCCAAGAATATCACTGTGTACTTCCACAGTCTCATAAGATTCTTTATCCATAAAAGAATAAGTTTCACCAGTCTTGTACAGATATTGCATAGTCTGCCTGCCCACTGGCACAACATCAACTGTTTCTCCACTTTTGTAAGTAATTTCTGTACCTTTGGTACCATTAATATCTTTCAATTTAGTCTTAAAAAAAGCTTGCCCTTTACCAGGATTGACAAATTTGAAGTCAGTTATCACAAAAAGAGTATTATTGTGACGAATTACTGCTCCTTTTCTTATATCGTTTGTTGAGCCCATAAAATAACAATTAACATTTAACACCTAACATTTAACACATTTGTTTAATGGTAATTGTTAAAGGTAAACTATGCAAACTTATCCTACCATAAGATTTTTTACTTGGCAATTTTCCACTATTCAATAAATAATTTACTCATGGGCAAAGTCAAAACATCATCAATTTCATTACAATCACCAAAAACTTGTACCAACCGATCAACCCCAAGGGCAATCCCGGCACATTTCGGCATTTTACCCACTGCTTCTATAAATTCCATATCAATATCATAGACATCTTTACCAATTTTTTTTCTTTTCATTTGTTCGTCCTGTAGTCTTTTTAATTGTTCTTCTGAATTATTCAATTCCGAAAAAGCATTGGCAATCTCCACACCATCGATATACACTTCAAAACGCTTGGCATATCTTGGGTCATCAAGAGAAAGTTTTGAAAGTGCCGCCATCTGAGCTGGATAATGGTGGATAATAATATTTTTTCCTTTCAACTTTGGTTCAATCTCATCAAGAAAAATTCTATAAAATAATTCTTCATAACTTGCATCTTTTTCCACATGATATTTTTTCTCCACGCACAGTTCGTACATTTTTTCTCGAGTCAAATAATCATCCAAATCAACACCCAAAATTTTCTGCCACAAATTTCGCATGTAAACTCTCTCAATCTTTTGAAAATTAAAAATTTCAAATTTCAAATTTGACGCACTTAATTTTTTCACCAAATTTTTAATCAGCTCATCAAACATGTCCATGACATCAAACATATTAGCATGAATTTGGTACCACTCCACCATTGTAAACTCTGGGTTATGCAATCCTCCAAAACTTTCCTGATTACGAAAACATTTACAAATGGAAAAAATATTGCCAAAGCCCGCAGACAACATTTTCTTCATCGTATACTCTGGAGAAGTGTGAAGATATCCAAAATATTTCTGACCCCTTTCATTTTCTATTTCCACAGACATCGGAGTCAAATTTGGCTCCTGACCTGGATATTTTACAATAAGTGGAGTCTCCACTTCTGTGAAATCCTGTGACCAAAAAAACTCTCTGATCAAACGGATAATCTGTGAGCGAATAAGAAGATTTTTCTTGTTTTTGGCGATATGCATGGCTTGACTCATAGACAGACACTTTAAAACAAAATACCACTTTTTTCAAGTGGCTCACAGTGTGTTGACAAAAGCAGTAAATTTTTGTACTATTAGCTTCATAGTTTTAGGCGGATGTCGTATAATGGTTATTATCTCGGCCTTCCAAGCCGATGATGCCGGTTCGATTCCGGTCATCCGCTCGCATCTTTTCTTTTTAGTCTAGATCAAAAAATTATCGGAGTGTAGCTCAGTTGGCTAGAGCATCTGGTTTGGGACCAGAGGGTCGAAGGTTCGAGTCCTTTCACTCCGACAAAAAAAAACTTCCTTAAGGAAGTTTTTTTTTATATTGATAATTTTTTTATCTATGATAACATATAGATACTTTTAAAAAAACATATGTTTGGAGATGCCGCCATACAGCCACTCGCACTAGAAGGACTAGACCACATTCTCCCAGAAAAAAAGGAGAGAATTTCTAAATTGGTAAACAATTATATTTTCCAAAGACTTTGCCGTGGATTTGAAATTTACCAAGAACTCTTGAAAGAAAACAGAGATAACGAAGAGCAACTAAAAAATATAGAAAAACGAATGGCTAAGGTAGGGATAATTTTAACACAATTTACTCTTCAAGATATTTTACGTGCCTACCAAGTAAGCGAACAGCTTGAAAAATGTAAGGCAGAATCTTTTTCAATACAACTATTTGCCACCCAGTTAGTTGAGGATGGCACAGACAAAAAATTATTACATGAATGGACACACAGAGAAGGAGATGAAGTAGCCGACAGACCTACTGTATATTTAAACGAAATTGTTTCGTATACATGGGCTGTTGAGAACTACGTTACTCTAGACATTGCCCCAGCAAATTTTCCTTCAGATAAAATATTGCCAAAAATATATGAAGGTTTCAAAAAAAATGGCTAGTTTACTGCAAAAAACAGAGATGTCAAATGTCAATACAATACAAATGACATCTTGGCTTCTCAACACTAAATTTGAATTAAAAATACGCCAGATATTCTCCAAAATTCTTTCTGAAGATTTGCATTTTAGTGATAATTCAAGTTATGCCCCCCACAAGATGCAGCTCTTAGTTTTAACGGAAGATATCTAAAAAAATTTTTATTGACTGGACAAAAACCTGAGGTGAGAAGATTAGAAATTTCTAAAAAAAATTTTATCCATAATTTTCAATAAAAAATTCAGTAAAAAAACTTCCACGGGAGTTTTTATGATATGCACAAAATCTACAAACCCAAAACCAGTTGTTCAATTGAGACAGAATCAATCCCCGCCACCTTATAAAGATCATCCCAAGTTCCCGACAATTGATATTCCTCCACCCCAATCATTTCAAACTTCTCCACATCAACATTTTCTTTCATCAAAAATCTACTAAGCTGACCACCAAGACCAGACAAAGTATTGTGATCTTCCACAGTCACAACTTTTTTTGTTTTTTTAATAGAATCAAGCAACGTTTCGTCAAACTGCTTAATCGAACTGGCAATAACAACTTCAGCAGAAATCCCTTTCTCTTTCAAAACATCTGTAGCCTTTGCCACCTCTGAAACCACTGCACCAGTAGCAACTATGGTTATATCATCACCTGTCCTAAAAATATCTGTACGCCCATAATAGTATTCATAATCTTTATCAAAAAATATTGAACCATCTTCTTTTGTTAGCACTGGTACTTTGTGTCGTCCCATCCGAACATAACAGTTGCCATAATGTGAAGCAACATAACGAATAATTCGATCACAATGATTAGGATCAGCTGGTTCCATCTGAATTGTATTAAAAAACCCAAGAAATGAACCTGAGTCATCAATCGCTTGATGAGTTGAACCATCTTCTCCGACCGATAGACCACAATGGGTGGCAACCATTTTTACATTAGCGTTATTGAGATCATTGACTCGTGCCTGATCTTTGGCACGGCTGGACATGAAGGCTCCAAATGTTGAACAAAATGGAATTATCCCAGAAAAACTTAAACCCCCAGAACACGATACCATCTGTTGCTCGGCAATTCCACATTCTATATGACGTTCCGGAAATTCAGCACCCAATTTACTTGTCATAACCGAACCAGCGACGTCTGCAGTGAGAGCAACAACATTATGATTAAGTTTTGCCAAATCCAAAAGTGCATTGCCATATGCACTCCGACAGTCAGTCAATTTATCAGCCGAATATTCAATCGGCTCTCCAATATTTACCTCTATTTTACTATCAACTTTTTCAAATACTGGTTTATCTGGCGTCCACTTGATCAAATTTTTTACAAAATCATTAATCATCAATCTCTGGTCACTAATCAATTCTAAGTTTTTCATTGCTTCCACAATCTGTTCTTCCGACGCCGCCTTTCCATGCCAAGTTGCTTTATACTCTGCCCCCTCACTTTCCATAAAATCAACACCTTTGCCCATGATAGTATGGCCAAGTAGCAACACAGGTTTGTCTTTGACGTTATAAGCTTTCTCAAGTGTGCTCCACATATTTTCAAAATCATGGCCACCCACCTCAATCACTTCCCAACCGCCTGCTTGGAAAATAGCCTTAGGATCATACGGCATTATTTTATCCAAACTGCCAGACAACTGGACTTCGTTGTAATCCATGAAGACAATAAAATTGTCTAATTTATATTTAGCCGAAAAATTCATCATCTCATACACTTGCCCTTCTTCACTCTCGCCATCCCCGACCAATGCAAAAACTTTTTCGTTTTCTTTTTTCAATTTTTTGGCCAAAGCAAAACCACTTGCTGCACTTACCCCACAACCAAGAGGGCCAGTCCCATACCAAACCCCTGGCACATGACGAGTGACATGGCCTTCATATGACTGACCAATCTTTCGAAATCCCGCTACAACTTCTTGTTTATCTATATAACCCATTTCCGCCAGTACGCCATACACTGCCGGAGAAATATGACCATTGGAAATTATCACAGGTTCACCAGTTTGGGAAATGATAAAAGTGTATAACAAAGTCAAATAATCAATGCACGACAAAGAACCACCAGGGTGTCCACTTTGCACATTGGTCGTCATTTGTAGAATAGATGCTCGGCAAGACGTAGCAAAACTTTGTAAAAATGATAATTGTTCTGCATTTAATTTTTCTCCAAGTTCAGGAAGTTTCATAGATTCGTGTTATATGTTACCAGTTACCCCGCCAAAACCCCATTCCAATCATCCGCAAATTGTTGCAAACCAACATCTGTCAATTCGTGTGTAATATCAAAACTTCTCCAGTCAGCCGATAAATCCAAATCTTCATAAGAAATTTCTGCCAAACCACTGGTATCTTTTGGTTCAAGTCCAGAAGTAGAAAATGGCATGCCACTCTCCACCCACGGAGAGACATCGTCATAAGGGATAGTGATGATATCCATTCCCTTTTCAATAACATGAGCGATGTCATAAACACTATGTACGCTGGCAGCCAAGATTTCCACTGGACTCTCTAAAGCATGGAACATTTTTTGAATATTGAGAAGCAGATCAAAACCATTTTGTCCTATTTTGTCGAGCCTGCTGATGAATGGTGAAAGGAAAACTTGACCAGGCTTGGCATCACGAGTTGCCATGTACACAGCAGCCCCTTGTGCTTGTGAAAAACACAGTGTCATATTCACTCGTATTCCTTCTGCAATCAATTTTCCTGCCGTCTCAAGACCAGCTGGAATAATTGGTAATTTGATGTGTGCATTTGGAATCCACTGATTCATCTCGTGAGCTTGAGTAAGTAAATCTTCAGCAGTAGAATTTTTGTCAGCATAAACTTCTATCGAGACCGAACCGTTCGGTACCAAAGCACTAATTTCATTAGCCAAAATTTTGTATTTCCCCAATAATTCTTCTTTGGTAAATTTGTGACCTTCCTCAATCATTTTCTTCACTTCTGGATTACTCTTGATAAAATATGTCGGGTTGGTGGTCTGTCCATCAAGAAACCCAAGTTTATTTAGAATAATTTTGGTGTGTTCTGCACTACCACTATCGAGAAATATTTTGGTTTTTAGGTTGGCTGATCTTTGCATAAGAATATATCGATTAATTGAAGTGATTATATCATATATAATTTGGAGGGCTTTGGCAATTGACAAAATCATCTAGCCTAAGATGATTTTTTGTTCTCAAAATTTCTATAAGTCTTCATTCATAAGATATTATTAGAGATATGTCATCACAAATTTTTACTTAATCCAAACAGTCTTCACATTACAAAACGCCCGAATGCCATAAGCTCCAAGCTCACGCCCAACACCAGAGCGTTTTATTCCACCAGTCGGAAGTCGTGGGTCGGTTTTAACTACTCCATTGACAAACACCGAGCCTGCTTCCAGTCTGGGAATAATCTCTTTGGCGAGATTTATATCTTGTGTATACAGACTGGCATTTAATCCAAACAGAGAATCGTTGGCCAAAGCTACTGCCTCATCTGTCGAATCAAAAGGCATCACCGTTGCCACAGGCCCAAAAGTTTCTTCTTTCCAAGCAGGCATATGAAGTGTGACATCAGAAAGAATTGTTGGTGTAAAAAAGAACCCATCTTTCTTAAGTCGATTCCCTCCAGTCAAAACTGTTGCTCCCATTTTTATTGAAGCATCCACTTGTTTTATAATATCAAGAAAACCTTGTTCGCTCGACATCGGTCCCATCTGTGTCTTTTCGTCCATCGGATCACCAACTATATAGCCTTCAAACATATGCTTCAGACGATCACAAAACTCTTCATATCGAGAAAGATGCACCAAAAATCTTTTTGCAGAAAGACATACCTGCCCGGCATTCAATAGCCGAGAAATCTTTGCTTGTTCACAAGCAAATTCTACATCAGCATCTTCGAGCACGATAAACGGATCACTGCCACCAAGCTCCATCACGACTGGCTTGACCTCTGCACCTGCAATCCCGGCCACAGTTGATCCTGCTTTTTCACTACCTGTCAAGGAGACTCCTTTTACACGTGGGTCACGCAAAATATCTTCTACATCTCCAGAACCAATGAGAAGCGTTTGAAATATTCCTTCAGGAAATCCAGCTTGTCGAAAAATGTCTTCACAAACCAACGCACATTGTGGGACATTAGAGGCATGTTTGAGTAGGACGGTATTTCCTGCCATAATTACCGGCACAGCCATCCGAAAAACTTGCCACAATGGAAAGTTCCATGGCATAACGAGAAGAATTACACCAAGTGGTTCGTACTGCACATAACTTTCACTTGCTTCCGTTTCAATATTTTCTGATTGTAAATATTTTTCTCCGTGTTCAGCATAATGTTCAAAGTTCCAAGCACATTTTTCTACTTCTGAAATTGCTTGCAAGATTGGCTTACCCATTTCTCGTGTCATTATTTCTCCGTATTTCCTAGCGTTTTCTCTCATTTCTTTTGCAGCAGACATCAGTAACCTAGCCCGTTCTACAAAAGATGTTTTTTTCCAAGATGAAAAAGCTTCGTCAGCTTTCACAAGTTTTTGTTCAATTTGTTCTGACGTCAAACTTTCAAAAGTTTTTTCTATCTGGCCTGTTGCCGGATTGAGAGATTGAATAGACATATTTTTGATATCTTAAAAAGTTAATAATTCCTTTGAAATCAATGTTTACAACAACTCACAATCAATCCCCGCCAACTCCTCCGTCAACACCCTTACATTCTCGGAATAATCTATCGGCACTTCAATCACATGTACTGCAGGTTCCGCCAAACATTTTTGTAATAACTTTTTCAAATGATCTGTCGACTGAACCAGATACCCTTTGGCACCATAGCTCTCAGCATACTTTACAAAATCTGGATTACCAAATTCCAAACCAAAATTCTCAAAGCCCGCACCCTCTTGTTTCCATTTAATCATACCATAGCCATTGTCGTTTAAGATCAGCACAACAATATGCAGTTTTTCTCGAATGGCCGTTTCCAAATCTTGAGAATTCATCATAAAGCCACCGTCACCACATACAGCCAATACTTTACGATCTGGATATGCATATTTTGCTCCCATAGCAGACGGTAGACCAGCCCCCATTGTTGCGAGTGCATTATCCAAAAGAAGTGTATTGCGATGCCGAGTCTGATACTGGCGGGCAAACCAAATTTTATACATACCGTTGTCCAAAGTTACTATCCCGTCATCAGGCATGACTTCTCTCACCAAAGAAACAATTCGCTGGGGGATGATAGGAAAACGATTGTCTTCAACAAACTCGACAATATGTTTGGCAATCTTTTCTTTTACTTTCATAAAATAATCAAACTGCCAATATTGCGTTGGAATTCCACCTTGTGAGCTGTCTTCAACACTACCAAATCTTTGTGTCAGCATCTCTTTCATCTGCCACAAAGTATTGCCAATATCCCCGATCACTTCCCATTGAGGAAAATATACATTATCAACTGTGGCAGATAAATAATTGATATGGATCACTTTCGTTCCACCATGTGTCATAAAGAAAGGAGGTTTTTCAATCACATCATGACCAACATTGATAATCAAATCAGCTTTAGCAATAGCACAATGCAAATAGTCCGTCGAAGACAATGCCGCACAACCAAGATAAAGAGGATGGCGTTCGTCTACCACACCGTTACCCATCTGAGTGGTAAAAAAAGGAATACCAGTAGAATTGATAAAATCCGTCAACATATTAGATACCAACCGACGATTAGCCCCTGCGCCAATTAGGATTAATGGCTGCTTGGCCGACAAAATCATTTCTACAGCCTTCACCACAGCCTTTTCGTCCGCTGCAGGACGTCGAATTTGGTTAATTGGAAAAACAAAAATATCATCCGATACTTCCTCAACCGCCACATCTTCTGGTAACTCAATATGTACTGCTCCGGGGCGCTCTTCCATGGCTGTACGAAATGATTCTCGCACCCTGGCCGGAATATTTTTGGCACTTACGATTTGTGTGGTGTACTTAGTTATCGGTTTCATCATGTTGACAATATCAATAATTTGAAAATGTCCCTGTTTACTGCTCTTGATTGGTTTTTGGCCAGTGATCATGAGCATTGGCATACCACCAAGAGTGGCATAAGCTGCGGCGGTAACCAAGTTTGTAGCCCCCGGACCAAGCGTCGACAAACACACTCCTGGCCTACCGGTCAAACGCCCATAAGTAGCTGCCATAAACCCAGCCACTTGTTCATGACGAGTGACCACTAATTTTATTTTTGAATTTCTAATTGATTCCACAAAATCAAGATTTTCTTCTCCTGGTACGCCAAAAATATATTCTACCCCTTCATTTTCCAATGTTTTAACGAATAAATCAGATGCTTTCATATAAAAAAATAAATATTACGATTTTATCATTGTAGCATTTTCAAATATCATTCACAACAGAGGATAAATAACGACTAAATCACCAATTCTAACTTCACTGCAACCTAGAAAAATACCCACATAATCCATAATCAAGATTTACTTCACTTTGTTGCGTGTTATATAAAAAAAAGTATACACAATCGTATACAACTGTGGATAAATCTGTGTGAAACCAGCCAAAACAGTGCAAAACTACCAATTTTCTCAATCAAACCTCAACAGCTTCAGCTTCCAATCAGACTGTCTTGTCCAAAAATATCTATATTCACAAACTTTTCCACCACTTTATACCCACCAAACAGCTCAATTTGTATAAATTACTCTATACATTGTGGATAAACATGTGCAAAAGTACCCCATATTGTGGATAACTTGACTACTTTTTGTATCCAACGACACAAAAGTATACACTAGTTTATACTTTATTTTAGCCAAAAATAGTCATTTTTAGCTGAAATAAGCCAAAAACATAAGGTATTGACAAAATGTAAAAAATAGTGTATACTAATTTTAGAACATTACAAAGAGTGTGTTGCATCCAACTAAGTTGGGGGCAACATATTCCCCTCCAACTGCTCCCAATCTGGGTTCCTCTTAGCTTATTGGACAGGTCGAGCTTTGCTCCCGCAACAAGCAAAAAAAACAAACATAAAAGTTTAAAAATAGGAAAAACCCAGATCATAGGTGCGTTCTATTATGCGTTCCCTGGCAACCCCGAGAACGTTTGAACTCCACACCACCGAGCGGTGGAAGGGTATGTGTGTTATAGCCACGAAGAACTATTTGTCTAGCTTAGATGGCCTCACTACAGAAATATAATCTTGTGTAGTCAGGCCATCTAAGTAGATATCACTTCATGGCTCTTTAAGGGCCTATCCGTATATTTACTTAGGGATCAAGGCCCTTTTTTTTATTACCAAAAAATTGTTAACCTCCACCACAGACGCTAGTCTTTACTGACTGTCCTGGCCACGAACTATTGGCTAGCAAATTAACAAAAAATCTTTATACACACCTTACCAACCCCCAAAGCCTTGTCAAAAACAACTTTCTTCTCTATAATGGCTCTACTACAAATAAAAATTATATGACAAAAAAATCTGGATTCACCACACAATTTCTAGACAACATAAAAACAAAACTTCTTGAAGAAAAGAAGCATCTTGAAAGTGAACTTAGCCAATTCACTACCAAAAACACTCATGTTCAGGATGATTATGATGCTTCTTTTCCAGAATATGGCGACGAGTCTGATGACAATGCTAGAGAAATAGCCGACTATACTGCCAATAAACCTCTAGAAATCTCAATTGAAAATACCTTAAGAGATGTCATCAAAGCTTTGGTCAGTCTTGATAAAGGGACATACGGCATCTGTAAATACTGTGACCAACCAATTGATGAGAAACGTCTCATGGCTCGCATGACCTCAGGTTCATGTGTTAGTTGCAAAAAAACCTTGACTGATGAAGTGTAGAGAAAGAACAAGGTACTAACTTTCAAAAACTGTATGGGCAAAAAAATCCACCTTACCAATATGGTACTACTAGGTGGATTTTTTTTACTCCTAGACCAGTACCTGAAACACTTGGCCAGGACCAATCCAGACCATGCCTACTATCTCTGGAAAAATTGGCTAGGTTGGGAATATTTCACCAATCCGGGTATTGCCTTCAGTCTACCCTTCCCCAACATATTGTTAATTATTATTACTCCCCTAATTATCATTGGCCTATTTCATTTTTTATCTAAAGTAAAAAACAAAAATAGTTCATTCTACTTGGGAATACTACTGATTGTCGCTGGAGCCATATCTAACTTGATAGACAGAGTAATCTTCTCCACGACTATTGATTACTTGAGAATTTTTACTTCCATTATCAATACTGCTGATGTGATGATTGTACTTGGAGCTATAATTCTAGTACTCAACTCATCAAAAAAAGAAACAGAGGAAAAACAGCTATTCCCAGATCAACCTTGACAAATAGCTCTAATATGCTATAATTTCTTCGCTCTCATTTTATTATATCCCATTATAAAAATCGATGAAATCCATATAAATCAGTCTAATCAATGTTAATAAATATTTATGCCAAATACAAAAAGTGCCAAAAAGGCCCTAAGACAAACAAAAAAATTAACTGCTCTCAACCTAAAAGCTAAGTTGGCTTACAAAGATGCAGTCAAGGCTACCAAGAAATCTATTGATGCTGGTACAACAGATGTGGTGGAGATAGCAAAAATAGCTCAGAAAAAACTTGCTAAAGCAGCTAAGCGTGGTGTCATTAAGAAAAATACTGCTTCTAGAAAGCTCTCTAGACTGATGAAAAAAGTAAATGCAGTTGCCAAGAAGTAAAAAAATAGCTACAATAAATCCCGACAGATATCGGGATTTTATTTTATAAATAAAAATTATATGACTGAACCAATCCTTGGGGCATCACCCACAGCAGAGACCACACATGATGATGGTCCAGATGATGTGGTATTGACTGACAAACAAGAGAAACTCCTGAATAATATGTTCAGTGGAGATGACGCTATAGTTGTAACTGCTATGACAGAAGAAATGTATACCAGATATAACATGAACCCCGATAGGACAGACCAAAACAAGATGGAGCACATAAAAAGAATTGTCCAACAACAATACAGGAGAACATATCATGCGGGACCACCAACCAAACAAATAGGATATGAAGAAAAAGCTAGAAGAAAAAAAGAATTTTTACGCTTCCTGAGATCTATTGAATTTTCCACAGCAGACATCTACAGATTGGAAATACAAGCCGACTATGACGAACTCACAGGAGCATTGCGACCAGCCGCTTTTGGATTACGCTATGAACGAGCATTGCAAAATATGCCTGAAGGGCACAAAGGAGCTTTGATGTTTATTGATCTGGATAATTTCAAAATTGTCAACGACACACATGGACACAACGCAGGAAATGTCGTTCTAAAAGCTTTGGTAGAAAAAATCAATGAATCGATTCGTGGAACAGACGCCCTTTGTAGATTTGGTGGAGATGAATTTATGATCCTACTATCTGAAATAAAAGAGAGCACTGATAAAATGACTGAAAAACACTTTACTGCAAAAGAAAACATGCGACGCACCATTGAAAGAATTTTCCAAAACATTGCCGAACTGTGTCTTATAGAAGACGTTAGTGAAGTGGGCAAATATAAAGTGGTTTCCACAAATGATAGTGAAGTAGATGAAAAAGATATCCTCTATAGATTCTCTATGAGTGTGGGAGCCTGTGAACTACAATTGCAAGAAGGAGAAAAGCCCACACTAGATGTCATACAATCCAGAGCTGATCAGGGTGCCTACACTACAAAATCAGAAGGTAAAAATGGTATTACATTTATAACAGGTATCAACGAAGATAGTACACTTAGTGGAGAAACAGAAATTTACCAAGATAGTAAATTTCAAACATTAAAAAAACAAGAAACTATAAAAGAAAAAATGACAAGCCTGAAAGAACTAAATCCGCCAGAAAGAGCAGAAGAATTGGTAAAAATAATAGAAAAAGCACTTGATGCATCTAGAGCTATGACCGGAGACGGTAAGGGGGAGGACTTCCCAGCTTGTAAAAATGTGAAATTGAATATAAAAGCACTAGCTCAGTCAATTTCAGAGTGTTATTATTAAAAACTGATTAACTAATTGACTGACAGAGAACCAATAAAAAAATCAAGAAGCATTGACTGGTCTCCTTGACCAGTTTTTGTTTGGACATCAATACCAAGAAGTTTGTGATAAATATTTTGTAAGTCTGACATTGCATATTTTTTTATCATGGGCAAAGACTTCTTTACCACAAACGGATGCAGACCGAGTTTCTTGGCCATTTCATCACTGCGTAGAGTATCTTCTCGGTCAGACAGATCCCTGATCTGCAAAAGTATTTTGAATTGTCGCAAAATCATGGCAAAAATATACCCTGTGTCTTTTCCTTCTCGATACTGTTCTTCTATCATGGAAAAAACCTGTTTTTTTTGTCCAGAAACAATGGTGTCTACTAGATTGAAAATATTATCATCAGCCTTCTCATCAAGAAAAAGTTTGGCGTCTGATAAAGTAATTTCTCTACCCTCCTCCGTCCCAGATGGATCAGCCTCGGGCTGATAGGAGGATGACTTGTAGGCCACGAGCTGATCAAGCAAGCTATTCAACTGCCAAATATCTCCACCGACATGCTGAGTTAGATAGCTAACCGCTTCCTGGTCAATGTGACCACCACGTCCAAATACCTCTTCTTTGATCCATTTCTGCAACTGACTGCCAGACATCTCAGCAAAATGCTGGGCAAACTTTTCTTTGGATAAAATGTCGTGCAATTCTTTCCCTAGTTTTGTCTTGAATTTATCTGTCCCTTCCCAAAAAATAATAACATTGCTTTCTGGAAATCTATTTTCTATTATTCTAGCTAATATTTCTTCTTGCAAATCTTTTTCTTTGGAAACCAACAGGTTTTCCAAAACCACCATTCGACGTTCAGCCAAAAATGGCACAGCTAAAATTTGTTGGAGGACATTTTCTTTGGTTTTTTCAATATCAAGCACTATCACATTGAACCCTTGGGGGTCGCGATCTATCTTGAACTTCTCAACCATAGCTTTCAATTGTTGCCGGCTACGGAAAGTATCTGAGCCGTGAAGATAGATGAGCATAGTGGAACCATTGTATTACTTTATTCAATAATCTGCAAACTTGTTCTCTTTTAATATTACAAATAATTAGACAAAATGAAATTGAGAGAAGGAACCACCTCAATTGACGATTTCTGTACCACCAACAACAACAGCATATTATCCTCGACGTTACATCATAAATATTTTACAGCTTTTTTTGTAAAAATGACAACTACTAATAAAAAGTGTATAATACATTTTATATGAATCTGCCACTACTTCACAAGACAGATGGTGAACACCCCACTATCCAAAAAAAACAAAGCTTGTCTCTCTCACAAAGATCAGCGGATGCCATGACTAAATGGATGGGTAGCTGGCCTTTTTTGTTAGGTTTCAGTGTCATTATCATTATTTGGATTTGTATTAATATTTATGGATGGTGGAACAATTGGGATCCATACCCGTTCATATTGCTCAATCTAGTGCTGTCCACCATCTCAGCTTTTCAAGCACCAATCATCATGATGAGCCAAAATCGTGAAGCAGAGCGGGATCGTCTCGCTGCAAAATATGATTATGCAGTCAACCGCAAGACAGAAAGAGAAGTCCTCAAAATTCAAAAAGATCTTGCCGAGATCAAAAAAATGTTAGAAAAATAAAAATCACTGCGGTGATTTTTTATTACATACTACATTTCACTTTATCTCCCCCCACCTCTCACCAACACCAACATCCGCCACCACTGGCACATTCAATTTTACCACGTCTTCCATTTCTTTTTTTACCAGCTTAGCAATTTCATCAGCCCATTCTTTTTTTACTTCAAAAACCAATTCATCATGAACTTGTAAAATCATTCGTACGCCACCATTATATTTTTGTGTTTGTATTTTGTTATAAATTTTGATCATCGCCATTTTCATGATGTCCGCTGCCGTCCCTTGAATGGGCATATTAACCGCCATTCGCTCACCAGCCGAACGAACCTGGTAGTTAACCGATAATAATTCCGGCACATACCTCCTACGTCCAAATAGGGTTTCCACATAACCGTCTTTCTTAGCTATTTCCAAGATACCATCCAAATATTTTTTGACATCGCTAAATGTTTGAAAATATTTTTCAATAAATTCTTTAGCTTCAAATTGTGTTAGATCTGTCCTAGCAGAAAGGCCAAAAGCCCCCATACCATAAAGCACCCCAAAGTTAACACCTTTCGCCGCACTACGCATTTCTTTTGTTACACCATTTAATGGCACACTATTTATCACAGCGGCAGTAGCTTGATGAATGTCTTCACCACGATTGAAAATCTCAATCATTTTTTTATCATTAGCAAGAGATGCCACAATCCTAAGCTCAATCTGTGAATAGTCCGCCACCACCAAAAAATTTCCTTTCCCAGCCACAAAGGCCTTTCTAATCTCTCTACCAAGCTCGGTACGAATGGGAATATTTTGCATGTTTGGGTCTGAACTAGAGAGCCTTCCAGTAGATGCCACCGCCTGATTGAAGGTGCTATGAATCCGACCAGTTTTTTTATTTACCAAAGTCGGTAAAACATCTATGTACGTATTCCGCAATTTTTCCAATTCACGGTAATCTTCAATCATCACAATGACAGGATGTAATTCTCGCAACTTTTCTAATTCGCTGGCTGAAGTAGAATATCCTGTCTTACCTTTTTTGATACCTTGTGTGGATAGACCAATTTTTTGAAATAAAATGTCTCGCAATTGGGTAGATGAAGCTACATTAAATTTTTCGCCTGCCTCTTTCCAAATTTTCTTCTCCAACGTAGCAATATCGATGTGGGCTTGTTTGGACAACTTCGCCAACATGTCACTATCGAGCGCCACTCCATTGAGCTCCATCTGAGCCAAAACAGGAATCAAAGCCATCTCCACTTCTTGAAACAGCCCGGTATTATTTTCCTTTTTTAGTTGCTGACTATATTTATTATAAATATCCAAAACAAATTTTAGTTCTTCTACCACCACATGTGGATCCACCCCAAACAAAGTTCCTTGATTAGATTTTGCTGATAATTCCTTACCAAACTCTCGCATCACAATATGTTCTAAATCATGAGCTCGTGTGCTGGAGTTTAGCAAATACGAAGCTACCATGATATCAAACAACTTACACCCAAACACTTGAACACTTGAACACTTGAACACTTTTACCAACTTTTTCAAACCATGACCAACTAGCGTAATCTTAGAGTTGGTAAATAATTCAAAAACCAACTCGTTTGGTTTTTCAAAATAAAAACTTTCGTTTTTTGTAACAAATACCAGGCCAACCAAATCACTAGACAAAATGTCGAACCCAGTCAAAATCTCTTTGCAAATTAAAACTTCCTCTTTTTTTAAATCAACAATGACTTTGTGAAAATTATTTTTGTCGACAACAATAAGTTTGTTCCTCACACTATTCTTCTGTGATTTTGGCTCGTTGCTCTTGGTGTGCTGTTCCTCTTGATTACCCGGAATTCTTTTTAACAAAGAAAAAAACTCAAATTTTTTAAATAATTCTTTTACTGTCTCCAAATCAAATTCGTGTGTTACACAATGTTCCAATTTAAATTTTAAACCTTTTACATCACGCCTAATTGTGGCCAAATCATAGCTCATCCGTGCGTCGCTCTCGCCATCAATTAATTTTTTTATGATGCCAGATTTAAAATGATTGTTGATTGTTGATTGTTGATTGTTGATTGCCAGATATATTTCCTCCACACCCCCAACCTTTTCAATCAATTCCTTAGCCGTCTTCTCCCCAATTCCTTTAATACCCGGAATATTATCAGACGAATCACCTCGAAAGGCTTTGTAGTCAACAACACGTTCTGGACCAAACCCATATTTTTTGGTTACCCCCTCTTGATCATACATTACAATATCGGAAAATCCTTTTCGAAGAGCATACACACTAGTATGATCGTCAACCAGCTGAAGCAAGTCCATATCGCCAGTGACTACCACACTTTTTACTTTTAATTTTTTACTTTCAACTTCATTCGTAATAGTACCGATCACATCGTCTGCTTCAAATCCTTCTTGCTTATAAATAGGAATATTGAAAGCTTCCACGACCTGATAGCATAATGGAATCTGATCATACAAATCCTGGCCAGCTTTCACTCTAGTCGCCTTATATTCACTATAGATGTCATCTCTAAATGTCCCTCCAGCCACATCAAAACTGACGGAAATATAGTCAGGATGTAGATCATCCAACACTTTGAGAAGCATAGACGCAAAACCATAGACGGCATTAACAATGGTTCCGTCTTTGGTTGTCATTGGTGGAATGGCATGGTAAGCCCGGTGGATGATAGCGTTTCCATCTATAATAGCCAAAATTTTATTTTCGTTATCTTGCATATTAGAGATATTGTAGCACGGATAAAGTATAAAAAAAACCACAAGCCATGCTTATGATTCTTCTGAGGTACCGGCGGGAATCGAACCCACGAATAGAGGTTTTGCAGACCTCTGCCTTACCGCTTGGCTACGGTACCTTAATTTTGACTGTAAAAATAAGTTACCACATGATACAAAAAAATTCAAGCTAAAACCCGACTTTATGTCGGGTTTTTTATTTGCTAACATGAATGTTAGAAGCCAACTGTTATTTGGAATAAACCTCCATTTTCAAACTTTTTACTCCAAATGCCACCGCTTTCTGTTTGGCCTCTGTGATAATTTCATGTGTAGTCGGTTCAACAGAGCCCACCCAAAAATCAATTCGATTTGTGCCGTTGTATCTGACATTCATCCTGTCTCTCACTGTAAAAATCTTATCACCATACAACCCTGGAAACTTTACCTTAGTTCCAAGAGATAAAAAGTTTGAGGCAATGGTATCCTCCAAACCATAAAGTTCAAAGTTCTCACATAGATCAAATTTCGACATTGCAGGGCCACATGGGGTACTGTCTGTCTGTCTAGGATCACTTGAATAAGCGGTTGCCACTACCCATTTATCATAAGCTGGCTCTTTGTCCCCGCTCTTCGGATAAGAAGCATCTTGAACAACAGGAGAAGAAAAAAAATCGAAAAACTTAGCCTCTGCAGGTTCTGCTCTTGGAACAGAAAAAACCAACAGTGCCAAAGTTAGGAATACAATCACAAACTTACTTCTAAATTTTTTTTTATTGAATAAATAAATCATATTATCAAAATTGGCCTTTTAAATATAAAACCCTAGTATAAACCTAGGGACTTTGGCTGTTTTTTGATTGATAAAGTATAGCATAATGACGCGGTTTTG
>PFPK01000004.1 GCA_002793015.1 Candidatus Magasanikbacteria bacterium CG_4_10_14_0_2_um_filter_37_12
TAACAATCTGTTATCACCGTGATGAACTAGAATCAACTCTTAAAACTATTTTAAAAACAATGGAACAAAAGTACAAAGACTCCAATTTTTTGCACGACCCGCAAATTTTGGTTGAGCACTTTATGGAGGGAGACCAATATTCAATTGATGCATATGTCGATAGTGTCGGCAAAATATTCTTCTGTCCCATGGTCTACATCAAAACTGGCAAATCTATTGGATTTGATGATTTTTTTGGCTATATCCAGATGACTCCAGCTCAACTCAACACCAACAGCCAGACAGAAGCCCAGCAATCAGCAACAGAAACCATCTATGCACTAGGGCTACGCAACACTTCAGTCCACATTGAACTCTTTCGCACTGAAGATGGTTGGAAAATAATTGAAGCTGGGGCAAGAGTAGGCGGTTTTAGACACATGCTCTATGAATTTTCATTTGGAATGAATCATACAGTAAATGATATTTTGAACAAAGCAGGTAAAAAACCAGTCATCCCAAAAAAACAACTTGGTCACTCTGTAGCAATGAAATTTTATGCCAAAAAAGAAGGAAAACTAGTCAAAATAAATGGAATAAAAAAAGTACAAGATTTACAATCATTCAAAAGAATTTATATTAATAAAAAAATAGGCGACAACTGCAAATTTGCCAACCACGGTGGCACCAGTGTCTTCAATGTTATTATGTTCAACAAAGAAAGATCAAATTTGCTGGCAGATATCAGAAGGATAGAACAAATGATTGAAATAGAAACAGAATAAATTTATAAAATCTAGTTAAACAAATAAAAATCCTCGCACCAGACGAGGATTTTTTTTAAAAAAATAAATTTTTAGAATTAATAAACAACTTTTACTAATTACTGTGAATTACAAAACTCCCCCCGCTGTCATTCTAAACTTGTTTCAGAATCTTTCTGCCAAAGGGCATTCTTACTGAAACAGATCACTAAAAACATACCCTCTTACTTTCATTTCTTTCTTCCGCCCTTCAAAATGTCCCCTCATATTGCACACCGCAATGAAATCCACTTCTGGGCCAAGCAGACAAAATCCATGCTCAAATCCTCTCACTTGAGCACGCATCTCTGATGCTAATTGAGGGTGTTCTTGTTCACTATCAGCAATGCACCTGATAAAACCAAGCTCTTGTTCGATTTCTAACAAGATCTGGGCAAACTCAGCGACACTAACCTTGAACTTTTTACTTTCAGTACTTTTTATAAGCTGAACAACATGCTTACGAAGAGATTGATTCATGTTTACAAGTACTTCACAAAGTTTTACCCGCTCTTCAGAAGTAAAAAAATTAGCTGGCCGCCCACTATGCAAATCACGCAAACTGCCACCATGCAATTTGAAATCCTGATAACGTTTTTTAATCTGAACAGAAGAATGGGAGAGCATAAATTGCTCGCCAACTCGTCCTTCGTAGATTGCCAAAAATTCTTCAAAAGCCTTTCTATAAGGCCAGACATAACGTCCAAAAGTAATCATCGTATCCTCGATTTCTTCCACACTAAGTTCATAATTATTTTTGACCTGCTCCAACGCAGACACAACGTCCTGGTTAAGTTCAATAGGCAAAACAGACTCAACATAATTATAAAGCCTTTCAAAAATCGCAATTGTGTGTCTAGCAGAATCTTGGTGCATATTTTCATTCAAAATTTTATATATAGTATACCAAAACCAGAGCATAAAACAACCTACCTCCCTCCAAAATACATATATTCCTTCCATCGCAAATACAATTCTCTGGTCGCCCACAAATCTCCTGCGCAGTATCTTGCAATATCCACAAATCTTCCCTCTTTAAACAAGTCCTTAACATCGTGTCCTGTGATACCGTTCGATTTTGGAGAATCTATACCAAAAGCTTTACAATAAAAATCAAGATTAAATTTTCGAGAAGCACTATAAAAAGTTAATTGCTCCAACAAATCCACATGAATATCTGTGCTATACCGATACGGCACAAGATTCTTGGACGGGTGTACACTATACATAGCTGAACGAAGCATTAAGACTGGACAATCAAACCCTCGCCCATTAAAAGTCACAAACCTACTAGCATATGACATGACATCCCAAAACATTTGTAAAATCTCTTTTTCACTACCAGAACAAAAAGTGATAGGACCTTCTGAGTGTCTATTCTTATCCCCACTTTCATCCTGATAATAAACGGCCCCCTTCTGATCTTCCACAGACAACACCCCAATTGCCACAATCTTATTGGTTGGCGCCCATAGAGCCATCTTATCTTTTGTCTTTTCTTTATCATCTTCATCCTCTGCAAACTTCAATAAATACTCCTGCTGTACTGTATCAAGAGAATCAAAATCTATAGGGATTGTTTCAATGTCAAAAACTATAGTTTTCATAAAAAAAATTCTTTAAAGTTTATAAAATCAAAAGTACTTTACAAACTTTCTACTTTCTAACTTTTGAACTAATTTCATACATCGCAATCCCAGCCGCAACAGACACATTCAAACTCTCTTTCTTTCCGTACATTGGGATATGAACTACGTCATCACACAGCTTCAAAATATCTTCTGAAATACCATCGACTTCATTTCCGACGACGAGAGCAATATCATTGTCGGCCTTTCCATTCAAAGAGGATAATACAAAATCTCCAATCTTAATACTGCTTGCTGTTTTTTCTAGTCCGACAATCTGTACTCCTTTTTTCTTCAAAGAAACAATCAATCGTCTCAAATCCTTCTTCTGCTCCCAGGGCATCCATTTTTCTGCCCCCAACGAAACTTTATCGATCTGTGCCTTTGGTGGCACAGCTGTATAACCGACAAGAAAAAGCTTAGTGGCTCCACAAGCGTCTGCAGTCCGAAACATAGCTCCGACATTATGGCAAGAACGAATATCTGGTAAAATCAAATAAAATTCATTTTTCATATCTATCATGCATCGTAACGAAAATATCTGGTAATGTCAAAAATAGTATCAAAAAATTCGCCATGGTTAGCGAATTTTACAATGTACTGTTAGGATAGCTAAAAATAAATATATATATATCGAAGTGATAGACAAAAAACTTAATATAAATTCAATAAAAACTCAATTGTAAACTAAATGATTAGCTATTGCATAATAAAAATATCTAAATTAAATCTTATTAGCTATCTAGAAATGCCACGCCTCCCGTTTGTAATCCGACACTTGAATTATACGTGACATCAACAGCACCAATTAGTAAAGCATCACTTAGTTTGGGTACTTCGCCAGTTTTAGAATCAATTTTTTCATTAACTAGAGCGGTGAGGCGTGCCTTTAATTCCCCCAACTGTTCCAGCCTCAAAAAATATTTTAGTGCCTTCTTCAATTCAACTCTGGCTTTTTCAGGCCTGCTAAAATAACTAGCAAAAGCAAGAATATCTGCCCGAGCTTGTACAAGCCCTAAGTCTGTCTCTCTCCCGCAATGGAACTCTAAACATATTTCAAATAATCAAAAAACAAAAATCACAAACAAAGCTGAATTTAACCCACCAAAATTCGTGGTAAAAATAAAAAAACAGCTACTAATAATATAGCACCTGCTAATAGATAAGAAAATGCAAAAGAATATTCAGACACTTTACTGTCTGAAAGTACCTGTTTATTTGGCATAGAGCTTGTTTATTTTTATGTTTATTTTTGGTAAACTTTATTCTATTTTTTTAAGTTTACATATACTAGTATAACACAAAATTGACCTTTTGTCAATGGTGTCGTACAATACATATGTTCAAAAATATAAACTGTACGAAAACAAATTTAATTCGTACCTTTCGTACAATTCGCATATTCGTACATAAACAAAAATTATGTCTAAACCCATAAAAAAATATCTTACTGAATTTCTCGAACATCTCGAGATAGAAAAAAATCGTAGCAGTAAGACTGTCCAAAACTATGATTTTTATTTGCGTCGATTTTTGGACTGGCTCGGCAATGGCAAATCACCTGGTGCTATCACTGCTGAACAAATTCGAAAATACCGCCTTTGGCTCAACAGACTAGTAGATGTCCATGGAGAACCTCTGAAAAAAAATACCCAAAACTATCACCTTATTGCCCTAAGATCATTTTTGAAATACCTAGCCAAAAGAGATGTCAACACTCTTGCCCCAGAAAAAATAGAGCTAATGAAAATGCCAGATCGTGAAGTGAGTTTCCTCGAAGGAAGTGACCTTAATAAAATGCTGGAAGCACCACTAACTAACTTAGAAACAAAAAATAATAATGCCGAATCTAGCAAAAACCTAACAGGATCAACAATTTTAATCGCTTATCGTGATAAAGCCATATTAGAATTATTCTTTTCTACAGGACTTCGCGTCTCAGAATTGGTAAGTCTAAAAAAAGAAAATATCAATCTAAAAAAAGATGAATTCACTATCACAGGAAAAGGAAGAAAAACTAGGGTAGTTTTTCTTTCTGAGCAAGCCAGACATTGGATACAAAAATATCTAACAACCCGTCATGATTTCAATCCCTATCTTTTTGTCTCTCATGATAAAAGGACCACACAAGAAAAATCCACAAAAGACACCCCACTAACACCCAGATCAATGCAACGAATAGTGGCAAAGTATGCTAGAATGGCAGGCATTACCAAATCTGTTACTCCCCACATGCTACGTCATTCCTACGCCACTGATCTACTCCAGAATGGTGCTGATATCAGGAGCGTCCAGGCCATGCTCGGACACTCATCAATAACCACGACTCAAATATACACCCACGTTACTGACAAAGAATTACTTAATATTCACAAAAAATTTCATGGCAAAAAAAGAGAAAACGATTGACAAAATTAGATAAAAAAGCTAGAATAAGCCAAGTAAAAATAAGGGCCCGTAGTTAAATGGATATAACAGGAGCCTTCTAAGCTCTAGTTCGAGGTTCGATTCCTCGCGGGCCCACAATCAAAATAAGATCTGTCAGATCTTATTTTTATTTTCAAATGTTCATATAGTTATTCCCTTGACTAACAAAGCCATACAAAGCTATAATATATACAAAGAGCCTAATCAAAGGCTGTGGTTTATTTTTAAACAAAAACTATATGGGATTTGAGTATTTAGTGGGAATAATTATTTTCGTTATTCTCATCAGCATTCGTCAAGTCAATGAGTACCAGCGTGGTGTAAAATTTCAACTTGGTAAGTTTATCAAAGTTGTAGATCCAGGTTGGAGAATAATTTTGCCGATCTTTCAGAGTATGACTAAAGTAGATATGCGTGTCAAAGCCGTAGACGTCCCCTTTCAAGAAGCTATCACCAAAGATAATATTCCTGCTAAAATCAATGCTGTTATCTATTACAAAGTAGCCGAAGCCTCGAAGGCAATCCTTGAAGTAGAAAACTTTTGGTTTGCAGTTAGTCAGCTCGCCCAAACAACTATGCGTAATGTGGTTGGTGAAATGGAACTGGATGGTCTGTTAGCTAACAGACTTGCTGCCGCAGAAAAAATCAAAACTATTGTGGATATAGCTTCTGACCCGTGGGGAATAAAAGTAGAAAGTGTAGAACTAAAAGATGTGATACTACCAGAAAACATGCAGAGAACAATTGCCAAACAGGCGGAAGCAGAACGTGAGAGAAGAGCGGTAATTATCAAATCAGAAGGTGAAAAAGCGGCCGCTCAAAATCTGGCTGATGCTGCCAAAATGCTATCCGAACAACCTGGTGCTCTTCATTTACGCACACTGAACAGTATAAATGATCTAAGCTCTGATCAATCCAACACAGTCATCTTTGCTATTCCTCTAGAAATACTCCGGGCATTTGAAAGATCTGGACAAAAATAAAATACTGATCAAAAAAAATACTGATCAAAAAAAAAAATACCCCGACAAACATCGGGGTATTTTTAGCCACTATGGACTAGAAGTCCATAAAATAAAAAAACACAAGGAATTAACACAAAAAATTAATTCTTGACAAAACAAAAATTGTCTTGTATAATTTTTCTTACTCTTCAGTCCTTAGCTAGGTGGTCATGGTATGATGACGAACAGGCAACCTATAGCTGGCGACAATCAAAATAGACTTATAAAATTTATTGTGGGGTGGCCATGGTATAATGGTCATTACTTCGGTTTGTGGTACCGAAAATACGGGTTCAATTCCCGTTGGCCACCCCAGAATAAATTTGCCAAGTGTCTAAGATAAAAAACTTAAAAAAAATAAAACATCCCAATAATTATTGGGATGTTTTATTTTAAAATTTTATTTTTCTTCTGAGGCTTCTTCTTTTTCTTTAGGAACCTCTTCTGCTATAGGCTCTTTCTTCTTTTTAATCTTGACAACCTTTGCTTTCTCTACAGTCTGCTCCACTTTTTCCTCGGTAGTTTCTTCTCCAAATTTTTTATCAGCAGTTCTGTTCTTTCCTTTCACACCTTCTAATTTTAGACCAAGACGATGTTCAGCAGGTTCAATGTTGACTATTTCAAATTTGTAAGTTTCACCTATTTTAAACTGCTCTTTAACTTGTTTATCATTGAGAGAACTGTCTGAAAGTTCAGATATGTGAGCTAGGCCGTGAATCTGATCGTCAAGCTTGACCATTAGACCAAAAGGTTCAACCTTATGTACTTCACCTTCTACTACTTGTCCAACTTTATATTTGTCTTTGACAATTTTCCATGGATCATCTATCAAACGTTTGATGGACAAATAAATCTTAGATTTATTGAGATCAATTATTTGGGCACGCACTCGATCACCAACCTTGAGAACATCTCGTGGGTGATCAATTCTTTGCCAAGCAATTTCTGAAATATGGACTAGACCTTCAAGACCCTCACCAAATTTGATGAAAGCTCCAAACGATGTCAGGGCGCCCACCTCTCCTTCTACTATTCCACCAATCTTGTAAGCTTCGAGAACTGCTTTTTGGTCATCTTCCCAAACAGCTTTTTCAGAGACAATCAACTTGTCTTCCTTCTGATTGGCATCTAATACTTTGACCTGCAAAACCTTCCCATTCAACTCTTTCAAATGATCCAAAATAACATTCTTGTCTCCACCGGGAACACGTGGGTAATGTTCTGGATTGAGCTGAGACACTGGCATGAATCCAACTAGAGCATCAATCTTCATCATCAAGCCACCTTTATTGGCACTAAACACCTTTGCTTCAACAGTCATGCCATCCTTAACGTGTTGTTCCATACGATTCCAGACAATTTGATGTCCAGCTACACGAAAAGAAAGTTCCATCTCTCCTTGTTCATTCTCAAGCTCAACAACCGTGGCTTCCACTTCGTCGCCTACCTGAACATTAGAAAATTCATCTGATTCTGCAAATAATTCTTGTCCACGAACCACACCAGTAGTTAGGCCGTCAACATCTACACGAACTGCCCCGCTATCAACAGAAATTACTTTTCCCTTTATCAAGTCACCTACTTGGGGTACTTTGGTAAAAAATTTCTTTAAAAGTTCGCCAAATGGACTTTTATTTTCTTCTTCTGACATATTAAAAATAATAATTAACTTACAATATTAAAAATATACTGCAAGCACCCTCTAAAGGGGATAAATTAGCTGGATAACTATATCACAAGATATTAAAAAAGGCAAGATAGATATATACAGAGTGGCTAACCAATAAAAATAGGTTAAGTTAGCCAAAAAGTACTACTGTCCCGCCCATATGATAATGTCATAGGGTCAGCAAAATAGAAATGTCATAGGTAACCGATTCTGTGCCATAATTGGTCTA
>PFPK01000019.1 GCA_002793015.1 Candidatus Magasanikbacteria bacterium CG_4_10_14_0_2_um_filter_37_12
GGAACATTTTTCTTTTTGGGGTTGCCGAGTGAAGCGAGGCGGTGGCAAGGCTTTCGTGGAGCGTACGATTCAATCCAGATCCACCGCACACTCTGCACATGGCACATTACCGATTTTGGAAATAGGTTCGGATTTGGTAGAATAAAGGCACCCAATTACAAACTAAAATATAAGCACTCTTATACACTAGACACAATGCAACGTTTCTTCGATCTCCTAATCACCATTGGTATAATTATAACAGCTCTCCCAGCGGTTATTTTATTATATCACCAAAAAAAAGATTCCAAATCATGGGAGTACGGGCATAAAAAAATTACTGCTACAATATCCGTATTGCTTTTCCTTGGAACCGCTATTCTGGTTTATGGCAGTTTTATTGAACCACATTTTTTAATCACCAACCAAGTATCAATAAATTTGGAAAATCTAGATCAAAAAATAACTATTGTTTTAGTGGCTGATTTACAAGTTGGACCATACCGCCATATAGATAGTATCAATAGAATTGTGAACAGAATATTGTCTCTTAAACCTGACATGGTCTTGATTGCTGGTGATAACGTGGATAACAGCCTGCCAATAGAAAAAGAGCTGCTCAACCTAAACCCGCTAAAAAAACTCACCGAACAAATTCCCACTTTCGCAGTGCATGGCAATCATGAATACGGAATCGGAGGCGGTAAATCTGTTATTGATTCCAAATATCGAATCGCCAATGTCAGCAAAGAAACCAAAGAAAAAATGGAATCTTTTGGAATCCACTATCTGGTGAATGAATTAGAGACAATCAGCGTAAGAGGACAAGACATTGATATTTTTGGTGGTGACTCTGTGTGGGCCGGCAATCTAGATTGGCAGATGTTAAAAAATGCCAGCTCGACCACACCAACAATTGTCTTAATTCACAATCCTGTAGCAGCACTAGATAATTTGTCAGAATATCCTCTTGATCTCATGCTCGCCGGGCATACCCATGGTGGACAAATTCGATTGCCATTCATCGGGCCTGTAGGTAGGGTGGACGAGATCATCCCTGCAGAATGGTACCAAGGCTTACATGATGCCAATAATTTTAAATTATTTGTCACTAGTGGCACTGGAGAATCTGGCACCAGAGCCAGACTTTTCAATCCACCTGAAGTAGTATTACTTACTATTTTCTAGATAAGATTTTAAAAGAATCACGATTTCTTTTCTCATAATTATCCCATCACGCCTAGCAATATTTCCTTCAAATTCTAGTTTCAGTTCATTTATTAAAAATTCTCTAGAATTTTTATCTTCAACTACAAACATATTGTAGCTTTCTAAAATATCAATGCATGTCAAAAAAACAATCTTAGAAACAAGCTCTTTCTTGGTTTTTTTTTAATATGGACATAATTTCATCTTTTCTGTTTTCTAATAATTTTTCTACACCAGATATTTCCAACTGAAAAATGCATACCTTCACCCTAGCCAACTCAACCACCTTCATATCTGAATATAAAATTTGTTCAAGATCATCACCAACAGCAGACTTTGACAAAAATAAATTTTTGACAAAATCATCTGGCAAATCAATCAGAGTTAGCAACCAGTCTGCCATCACCTTATCACGCTCTGTTGTGACTTTATTTTTAAAATTAACAGTACTCGAGACAATCGCTCCATACAATAAAATCACCGCCTCTCTAGATGGTCTCAGACCAGACTGGGCAAACCTTTCGGCGACCAGCGTCGCACAAGACCCGACAGCTTCAATCTGCTTTTTGGCATTAACAAATTTTTCTTCTTCATTAGCCATGTGATGATCAATAATTTCCACCACTTGGTCTGGAGATATATTTGGCGGTAAATGGCTAACGCTACTTTCATCCAAAAATATTACTGAACAATTTTTATTTTTTAACAAAATGTCCTCTCCAGATGCTAAAGGATTGATTTCAAAGTTATTTAACACATATTGGACCTCCACATATGGAGTACCAAATGCTACTCCAACAGCGTTTTTGTTTGTTTTGTTAAGAAGCTCAGCGTAGGCAAAACTACAAGCATACCCATCAAGATCTGGATTGGGATAACTGATAATTAGTGTTTTTTGAATACTCATATATTTTACAAATAAAGATTGATCGATAAAAAAATCTGTGAAATCCAACTAAATCTGTATGATCAATGTTAAAACAACAATCTCAGTGTCTCCCCAGCAAACAAAGTAATTAATGTTACCAAGGTAGCCGCCATACATACCCCAGCAGTAATTAGAGATAACGACTTTTTGAAAGGAATGTTAAATATGAAAGCAACCAACGAACCAGTCCACGACCCAGTCATAGGCAAAGGAATGCCTACAAAAATAATTAAGGCGATGGCACCATATTTATTATGCTTCCCAGCAAAAGCCTTTTCAGCACTTTCTAATTTCTTAGTCAAAATGCCTCCCAAAAATTTTTTCTTGACAACCCATTTGTGGACATATGGAGTAAAATACAAAATCACTATGGCCGGAATGGTATCTCCTAACACAGCCAAAATCCACACTTTCCAAACTGCCAAACCATACACTTCAATACCGATTGGAATAGAAGCACGAAGCTCAGTCACAGGGAACATAGAGATAAAAAAAGTCGTCCACTCTGGTGGAAGGCTGACAAACCATTCGACAGGATTAAACATATTTTTAATGAAGTTTAGGTACTATAAGTCATTAGATATTTAGGAATATGTCAAAAAAAATATAAAACCTAAACTTCCTAGCCCCCTATTCCGGCCAAGTATAATTTTCAAAAATAGACTGGGCCACATCACGAGCTTCAGTAAAGCGTGCCTCATGGATATTAGCTCCAAGTACAATGACATCAATTACATGACCATCATCATCTACAGTCTGCATAACAAAGTTATAACCAGAGTCAGGTATATAGCCAGTCTTACCACCCAAAATACCTGTTAAATGATTGGGAATCCAACCCAACAAAAGCCAATCGGTACTCCACATATGGTGAGTTTGTTTTCTTTCATTTGAGTATAAATTGTGTTCTTTGGTGAGAGTAGCCTGTTTTATTTTTTCATTACGCAAAGCCTCTTCCAATAACAAAACAACATCAGAAGCCGTAGAAACATTCCCGGCATCCAACCCAGTCGGGTCTACAAATCTGCTATTGTTCATACCAAGCTCCATAGCCTTCTGATTCATCCTCTCCACAAAAGCCTCTCTTGGCCACCCTACAGCGTCAGAAAGAGTCAAAATAGCTTTATTGGAAGAACCTACCAAAGCAGCTAACCAAAGTTCGTCAAAAGTATAAGTATCACCAGCATACATATGTGTATCAGGAATATCATCAACCACAACCTGAGTAGAAGATACCCAATCTGGATTTCTTTCCAAGATAACCAAAGCACTCATTAGTTTAGTGATGCTAGCAATAGGTCTAATCTCGTATGGATTTTTTTTATAAAGAGTTGTCTTTGTTTCTAGATCTTTTACAAAAACACTACCAGCTGTAAATTGGTCAGGGGAAATTAACTCTCCAGTCAAGACAGGAGAAAAATTTCTTTTTGGCAACACCAAAACATCGCCCCCTACACTAGCCTGAGCATCACGCTCAACAGATACTGGAAAAGTATTTTTTAAAAATTTGTCACCGTGAAGAAAAAAATTTTCAGAAAAATCCGAAGAAAATAACCCCACAGCCAAAATTACTGATAAAATTACAAAAGTTGCAAAAAAATTTCTCCAACGATTGGATCTCTCTCGTCCAGGTTCAATTTGTAAAAAATTATTTCCCATATATAAATTTATGTTATAGTTTTGGATAGGAAGATGGATACAAGATCCACACGTCATTTCGTCTAAAAGTGTAAACAACTCTGACAACTCTTACACATCATATGTCTAAAATTACAAACTGTAAAATTAATTTGTTATAGAATTACCAATAACACTCTCCACATTTTCATGAACATGGAGTTCTTCATAATTATTTAATTCGCTCACATTATTGATGCCCAAGTTACTCAAAGCTTCCATAGAAAGTGAATATTCTGGCAAGAGAGCATCGCCATCTGTTTTTTCTTTTACCAATCCTCGTATCAATAGATTTCGAATAATCACCGCACAATTCACCCCTCTAATTTGCTCTAATTCTGGTCTGGTGACTGGGCTACGATAAGCAATAACTGTCAAAGTTTCTAATTGTGCCTTAGTCAATTCTCCCCTAGTTTGATCTTTGATAAATTCTTCAATAACAGATGTGTTATCTGGATTGGTGGCCATCTGCACTGTCTCACCATCCACCAACAGATGAATCCCCGAATCACCTTGATTGTATTTCATCTGCAAAGTCTCAATAGCCTCAGCTACTTCTCCAGACATTTTACCTACAGCCTTAGCAATTTTTTTGCATGACAAAGGTTTGGAAGCAATAAAGAGAATTGATTCAATTTGTGATAATAGAGAACTCATAACGGTTTTAGATGTTTAGGCTCGGTTTACAATAATATCTCCAAAACTACCTTCTTGACTCAATCCAACATGACGTTGTTTAACTAATTCAAGAAGAGCTAGAAATCCAACTATAATGTCTGTCTTATTACTAGACTCTGACAATATTTCTCGAAAATTAAATTTCTTTTTGTTTTTTAACATCTTCCTGATGCTGTCAATCTTTTCTTTCATTGATATAGCCCGATCAATCTGAGTCTGAGGCAATGGTTTGAGCTGTTTTATTCTGTTTATCAATTGTATCATAAAATCACGCAAGTGTTCTAGGGTGACGTTCTCTGGCATCAAAAATTCTTCTGGCATACGAGTCGGCTCGATTCTAAAAGCACTCTTTTGATCGCTTTCCCAAAGTGTGTTGATATCTTTACTAGCCTCTACAAAAGCACGATACAAGTGCAACTGGTCTTCTAGTTTCGGACCATCTTCCTCTACCAGAGCAAACTGAGGCAAAAGCCGGCTAGATTTGATTAACAATAATCTAGTAGCAACTAACAAAAAATCAGCCAGGTCTTCCCCAAAATGGTCTTCAATGGTATCGAGATAATTCAGATACTGCTCTGTAACTTGCGAAAGAGCAATCTCGGTGATATTCAACTCCTGCTGTTCTACAAGTGATAGCAAAAGATCAAATGGACCAGTAAATTGTGAAATTTGAATAGATTTCATATATTATTGTGATAATACATCATATGTATTTTTCGTATCATTCCATTTTACCAAAACATCACCAGATTGAGGGGTACTCGATACACTTTCTAAAAAATAAATATCTTTCTCTAGCATGCCCGATAAAACATACAATGCCCCTACCATATGTGCTGTGTTTTGAGCAAACGGTCGATAGAAATCTATATATACATGATCTGGATGAATATATGCAATTTCCTCTGAGGCTTTTACCATTGCTCTTCCTGTTTGATACACATATGGATATGCTGTCTGTGTTGTCCGATACATGAATACAAACTGAAATACTATACCTGCTACTATCACCCATACAAATCTATGTGCAACACGAATATACTTATTATTCTTGATGAGACTCACAAATGCTATAGCGAGAACAATGGATACTCCAATACGTACATGATATGTATATCGTGAAGCGAGAAGAACGTGCCATGTGTCAGCATTAAAAAATAAAACTGGAAGGGTGGCACACACTGACCACATCATACCAAACCACACACCAGAAATAGTCCGAAACCTATATAATATATATCCTAGAACACTAAGAGAGACAGTCAACAATAAGAAAGCACTATTGGATGACATCATCCACCCTAACGGAATCATACTATCAAAAATATACCGAGTGGAATTCGCAACAGCATCCGTGGATCTATATGAAATGTACCAGACGTTATCCACACACTCCCCTGTTGCCACATATATTGATACCAAAGATATAGCAAAGATACTCCTATAATCGTGCATCCGTAGAGTATTGTCAACCATGCATATTGTTTCCATACACGTTTACGGAAATGAAAGATCATGAGAAAAAAAAATATTCCCGGTGTCACAATAGCAATTTCCTTTGTGCCTAAGGCAAGCAAGAAAGAACTCACTGATAGTATAAACCATGGTATTCGAGCAGATATGCGATCTTCTTGAAATGCATAGACTGCTGCGAGTACAGAACCCGCAATAAACAATGTTGCAATGCTGTGCATATTTGCACCAACCCAATAGAGTGGCTCGTATCCACCACCAGCAAGAACAAACAATATCAACGCAACCCATCCAACCAAAAATGATTTGGATACTATACGGGTAAGAAGACCCACCAACAGCGATACTATTCCATGGACACCTAGCCCAAATAAAAAATATGCAGGACTCCATACACCAAATACCCAAAACATACTACCATAAAACATATTCATCACAGGAGAAAAAAAAGTTGACATGTGTGCAGTCAAGGGATGTATCGTCCCTTCATATATCTGTTTTCCGTACCAGAGCCATGTAAAGTCATCTGAAAAGAAAAATCCATTCCACACGAGATGACCAAACAATATAGCACACACAAACACACTCGTTATACCATACACACTATACCACCACCGTTTTGTTTGTACGGCATCTGCGACCAACAAGACATCTAGCATATATCGAATAGCATCTTGAAATCGCACAGCAGAGTGTCCATGATGACGCCACCCTACAATAATTTCTTTTATTGAACGAGTATCTTTCTTCGCCCGAGCAAGAAATTCCACATCAAAAGCAAAGCGTGACTGTTTAATTGATAACACGAGAGGTTTTACCGTGTGTGAAAAAAATTTAAATCCACACTGAACATCTTTATACGCTAACCCCAAAAAAAATGTAGTCACAGATCTAAAGACTTGCGATCCTACTCTACGACATACCGTATATCCTCTATGAGAGAGCGTGTCTCTTTGTGCAATAACGATATCATGTGTTTTCATCTCACTCAATGCATGCAGGATAGCATCTGAATATGCTATAGATAAATCCGCATCGATATACCCATACATATCAGTATTGCTCGCACGTACTCCCGCTTGGATTGCCGCACCTTTTCCTTGGTTACAGGGAAGACGTACGAAAAGAAATCTCATATGATTGGCAGGCTCTATCGAACATTCAAAGTGACGTATGCACTGGGCAGTGTCATCCGTACTGCCATCATCAACACAAACGAGTACCCAGGTTCGGTCTTTTTTTTCTTTCAAATATTTCCACATGCTCTGTAACGAATCTTCAATATTTTCTGATTCATTAAAACATGGGATAACAATCGTACAGGAAGAATTCATACATTACGAATGTGTTACGTGATAAAAAAAAAGAATATGTACCTACAAAAAAAATAACGTTGCAAACAAAACCCACTGGCACAAGACATTTACTTGCCTAACGTATACGTTATATAAAACAACATACTCATTGTTTCAATGTACCACGTCTGCGTTTTAGTCTTTATTTACAGAAATCCCCAACTCCTTCAACTGTGCATCATCCACCTCACTCGGACTCCCGACCATTGGCTCTTCAGCTTTCTGGTTCTTTGGGAATGGCACAACGCTACGGATATTCTTCTCTCCCAAAAGCAGCATAGCCATGCGTTCAATACCAGGAGCAAAACCACAATGGGGCGGAGCGCCAAATTCAAAAGCTCTAATCATGTGCCCAAATTTTATATCCACATCTTCCTTACTGTATCCAGCAATTTCAAAAGCTTTGTACATAATTTCTGGATCCTTGTTGCGTACTCCTCCAGAGCTTAGTTCAAGTCCATTAGCAATGATATCATACTGGAAAGCTCGGATATCTAGTGGATTCATATTTTGCAAAGCTTCCATACCACCCTGTGGCATAGAAAAAGGATTATGAGAAAAGTCTATTTTACCAGTCTCTATGTCTTTTTCATAAAACGGAAAATCAACAATCCAAGCCCAGGCAATTTCATTTGGATCAGCCAGACCAAGCTTTTCACCAGCCATGTGTCGTACTGCCCCAAGAGATGTACAGCTGACCTCCCAGTCATCAGCACTAAAAAACAATATTGCATTCTCCTTCAACTTAAATAACTCGGCTAACTTAGACAACTCAGTTAACTTAATATCATCAAAAAACTTAGCCACCCCTCCCTCAAACTTCCCGTCCACATACTTCATCCAAGCCAATCCTCCGGCATGAGCTCTTTTGGCTACGTCTGTAAACTGTTCATCAATTTCTTTGCGAGTAAACTTGTCTCCGCCTGGTACCAACAAAACACGAACATGCTCAGCAGAAGTAAAGACTTTAAAATCAGTCCCTTTTGCCCAATCTGTTATTTCAACCATTTTCAAATCATAACGCAGGTCTGGTCTATCACTGCCATAGGTCTCTAAACACTCTTTGAAAGGAATTCTCGGGAATGGATTTGATTTTACTTTTTTATTCGTTACGTTCTCAGTAAGCTCAATAAATAATGGTTCCATTAGTTCAAAAAATTCGTCTTGTGTCATGAAGCTGGTCTCACAGTCTAGCTGATAAAATTCTCCTGGCGATCGGTCAGCTCGAGGATCTTCATCACGCATACACGGTGCAATCTGATAATATCGGTCAAAGCCAGCGACCATCAGAAGCTGTTTGTATTGCTGTGGGGCTTGTGGCAGTGCATAAAATTTTCCAGGGTGTAATCTGGATGGCACCAAAAAATCTCTCGCCCCTTCTGGTGAACTGACTGTCAAAATTGGTGTATCAATATGCACAAAATCGTGTTCGTCCATATACTTACGAATATAAGATACCATTTTGGCACGAAATAAAATGTTGTCTCGTAATTTTTCACGACGTAATTCCAAAAATCTGTACTTTAGACGAAGCTCTTCGTCTTCTTCGCCTTTATTAGTTTCAAAAACTTCAAAAGGCATTGGCTTTGCCTCACTTAGAATATTCAATTCTTTGGCAATTACCTCAATTTCTCCAGTATTTAAGTCCTTATTGACATTTTCTGTTTTTCTATTTTCAACAGCCCCTTTCACCGTCACGACATATTCATATTTCAATTTTTCAGCTAAGGCAAAATCAGCCATTTGATCTGGATGAAAAACAACTTGTGTCAAACCATACCGATCTCGAAGATCAATAAAAATAAGACCACCCAAATCTCGACGACGATGAACCCAGCCAGACAAAATGACTTCTTGTCCAGCATATCTTTTGTTCAATTCTCCACAATTGTGACTGCGATATTTCATATAATATTGGCTAAACTAACGGTAATATCTTAGCAAGTTAAAGTTGTTTTGGCAAATTTATACAAAGGTTTTAAATAACTAATCTGTAAATCTGTTAAAGAGCCTAAAGACAACCCAGCTTTTGCTAATTCATCTCCATTTTCTCGCCCAATATCATCTATGTCGCCAACTACTTCTTCTTGAACAAGACCTTCTTGCACCACGTCCAAAATATCTTTTGGTGGTGGAGCAATGTGTTCTATTGGATCGTAACCAGGTTTGTCACCTTCAGACATAGTAAAAAATGTATCAAAAAAACTAACAGCCCTGTTATGTATTAGACAGTTACTAAGGACTAACCCTATTAAGCATCCGTGGAAAAGGAATAGTCTCACGAATATGATGAATACCAGCCATCCAGCGTGTCATTCGCTCAATCCCAATCCCAAAACCACAATGAGGCACACTGCCATAACGACGTAGATCGAGATACCATTCAAAATCTGCTACTGGTAGACCGTGCTTGCTGATACTGTCGAGCATGGTCTGATAATCATCTTCACGCTGTGATCCGCCGATGATCTCTCCAAATCCTTTTGGTGCCAAGACATCAGCATTGCATACTAATTCTTGGTTATCAGGATGAGTCTTCATGTAGAATGGTTTGATGCTCTTTGGCCAATTTTTGACAATTACTGGTACTAGGGAATTTTCTGTGAGGAGTACTTCGTCCTCTGCCCCTAAGTCATCTCCGTACTGGATAGCAGAACCAAGTTTTTGTAATTCAGCGATAGCGTCCCCATACTCATAGTGAACGAAGCTGCCGTCAACGACAGCTTGCAGGTCAGCGGTATCTCTTTCCAATATTGTCAATTCTTCCTGGCCATGAGCCAGGGCATAGGCGACCATATGTTTGATACTAGCTTCTTGGATAGCCAGACTTTCTTCATGTTCAACATAAGCAATTTCTGGATTGAGAGTCCAAAATTCGGTGAGATGTTTTCTCGTCTTGGATTTTTCTGCACGAAAATTTGGACAGAGGTCATAGACTTTTCCAAAAGACATACACATGGCTTCTAGATAAAGCTGACCATTCTGAGTAAGATAGGCTGGCCGACCGAAGTAATCCACTTCAAACAAATCTGTTGTTCCTTCACAGGCTGTCGGGGTAAATGTGGGTGTATCTAATTCCAAATAACCGTTGGAATTAAAATAATCTTGAAAACCAACTTTGACTAGATGACGAAGTCTAAGTACTGCCCATTGTTTTTTGCTTCTGAGCCACAGATGGCGGTTGTCTAACAAAAATTCCGGGCCATGTTCTTTTTTGGTAATTGGATATTCCTCAGCCTTTTGGAGTAACTGATAATCAGTAACCTGCAACTCAAATACTCCTGGCTCTTTTGGGTGAGCACTAACATTTCCAGTGACTACCACAGAAGATTCTTGGGTAGTGCCTTCTACTTGTTGCCAAATTTCTTCGCTGACAGCACTCTTGAGGACAATAGCCTGGATAAATCCTGATCCGTCCCGTATCTCAAGAAAAGCAATCTTCCCAGAAGAACGCTTGTTGTAAAGCCATCCTTTGAGAGTAATTTCTTGACCCACGTATTCGGCAATGTCTTTGATTAGGGTTTGCATATGTTGTTTATAAAGAAATAAGACATAAGACCTAAGGAACAAGACAAATAAATTCTCTTATATCTTATTTCTTAAATCTTATCTTATATTTGTAATTTATCATTTTTTACTAAGATAAACAAGTTTTTTTGCTTGTTAATCCTCCACATTCGTGGTGGCGATCCTAGGAGTAATCGCCACCTGAGTGTGAAGATGGGCGTGAAAAAAAAATTAAAAAATCCAACAATTCCAAAACCTAATAACCTAAAACCTATATCCACCTAAACTTACCTAAAACCTAAACTCCCAATCCCCAATCTCCTTCTCACTATGATAAACCACAAACTCATAGACCAACTTATGAAGTTTTTGATAGGTGCTGTCTTCCATGGCAAACTCTACTACTGTTCGCCAATCAGCTTGCAGAAGCATCTGCATATCACTCACTTCGCGTAGTCCGCAGTCAATAATCTGTTCCCCAATACTTCTCTTTTGTAATTTGCAATCTTCACACACCAACCCGCCACCAGAAAAATAAAAACCAGGCTTATGTTTACCCTTGATATCAGCCTTCATCATACTTTTGTAAGAACGATCACAAACTACACAAGCTTCAAGAGCAGGTTGAAAACCAAGCAAAGCAAAAAACTGCATCACAAAAGCATCTAGCAAGATCACACCAGAAAACTCCGTACTATTTACAAAACGAAACCAAGAAATTAGTAAATCAAAAATTCGTTTGTCTTCTTCCCCCACATTGAGCAATTTAGAAACTAGGCTCAAAAGATATTGAGACATCAGACTCTTGTTTAAATCACTACGAATAGGCACAAAAAAATCAACAGGGTGAACCTTAGTCACGTAATCAGCTTCTTTGCCTATGGTAATATCAATATCCACAAAAGAAAAAGGCTCCAGATGAGCCGAATTTTTTGCGATTATTTTTTTTATTCCTCGAGCGACCAAATCCAATTTTCCTCTTTCAGTCGTGTAGACTGTAATAACTTGATCGTTCTCTCGGAAATCACGTCTAGCTAGGACAATTGCTCTCATACCAATATATTTATAACCCACTATCATTTTTATTATTTCCTTTTGATTTTTCAACAGGATATTTTACTGCCTTCTTTTGTATTTTGTTATCTATCGCCTCAAGCATATCTATATCAAGCACACGAAACATTTCTAGCAAATAAATTGCCATATCCGCCATCTCATCACTAATTTTTTCTTTATTTTTTTCTGTGTAGACTTCCAATTTATCTTTGTCAATCCACTGAAATAATTCCAAAAGTTCTCTAGCTTCTATGAAAACAGAAATCGCCATATCTTTTGGATTATGAAACTGTTGTCAATCTCAATCTATTACGAATAGTAAGATTTTTTAAATTGTTTGGGTGTATTTGTCCATAATCACCACGGCTAAAGTTTAATTTATTGGCTATTCTTATCCAGATAACTCTGCAAAATCAACATCGCCGCCTTTTCATCACGACTAACAGATCCGCCCATAGCATCTGCCCCAAGAGAAGAAAACCGTTCATCTATAAATTCAACAGATATATTTATTTCTTTTTTAAGTTCCTCTACAAAATCACGGACTTTTTTTGTGTTATCGTTCTCTTTTCCATCCAAACCAAGTGGCAAACCGATCACAATTTTTTCAATGCATTCTTCTTTAATTAAACTCAACAATTTTTCCTTACTCGTTTTTCCTTTCTCTTCAACTATTGTCCCAAATGGTAATACAACATCAAGCCCCTCCTGCATCCACGCAAGACCAATCCGTTTTTTACCATAATCAATCGCAAGTATATTCATAATAAAAATAGTTCAAAGCCAATGACCAGTAGTTCATAATAATAACCTATTGTCTAAAAACTTATAATTCGCTTGGTCTTCTAGTCGCCACTACTGGCCCATCACCAGTGACCACAATAGTATGCTCAAAATGAGCGCAAAGACTTCTGTCTTTGGTGCGAATAGTCCAGCCGTCATCATCTGTCTCTATATGATAACCTCCCATAGTAATCATTGGTTCAATAGCAATCACTACCCCAGGCTCTAGAATCCATGTTTCCAAGCTCTTATCATAATAATTTGGCACCCGTGGCTCTTCGTGAACGCCATGGCCAACACCATGTCCAACCAAATCACGAATAATGCTATAACCTTGTGGATCGATATAAGCTTGAATAGCCTTACCAATATCAGCCACTGTATTTCCAACCTGACACTGTGCTATCCCAATTTCCAAAGATTTTTTGGTAACATTCAGAAGTTGTATAGTCTTCTCAGGTATTTTTCCAATCTGCACAGTCAAGGCAGTGTCTGTAAAAAATCCATTGCCTTTTTCACCTAGTCCACTATTGACTGGATATTGCATACCAATATCAATACTATAAATATCTCCATCTTTTAGAGTAACATCCTCACGAGGAACGCCATGAACCAAACCATCGTTGATAGAAGAACAAATCGTTGCTGGAAAAGCTGGAATATTTTTACTGCCACTGTATCCTTTGAAAGCTGGCAAAGCACCTACCTCTCGAATCAACCTCTCTGCCTCACGATCAATGTCAGCTGGAATTGCCCCAACAACAGCTAGTCTGGAAACTTTTTCTAATATTTCACCAATTAGTTTGCCACCTTCTATAATTAATTTTACTTCTTCTGGTGTTTTTTTGTAAGACATAAAGTGTTAATTTTTAATTTGAAATTTTTGAACTTGTTAGGTTGTCATCCTGAATTTATTTCAGGATCTTTCTGATTAAGAATATTATTATAACCACAGATCCTGAAACAAATTCAGGATGATATAACTAAAATACTTAGCTAAGTATTTTCACAATTTCCTCTCCCACGCTATCGATATCCATCTGGCCATCAATAGTTTGTAACAAACCAAAGCCTCGATAAAAATCCAAAATTGGTTGGAGTTTAACATTGCCCTGTTCTTCAATTCTTTTTTTTATCGTATCTTCATTATCATCTTCTCTCACGATCAACTCCCCACCACATTTTTTACACATTTCCTTCAATTCATTTGTCTCTAAATATTGGATAATATCACCACAATCTGCACAAACTTTTCTTTTTGCCAATCTCAAAAAACTTGTTTTGTCATTCAAAGCAACCTCAACTACCACAACCTCATCCTCCAAATTTTTTTCTTCAAAAAACTCTTGATATTTTTTGGCTTGATCGACATTACGAATAGCACCATCTAATACCACCCCAGCACCTTCTGCCAAATCTTTTTCTATTTCTTGAAAAGCAAGTTTATAAATTAACTTATCAGCTACCAGCCTGCCAGCTTTCATATCAGCAAGCATTTGTTGACCCTCTGAGTCAGCTTGAGGATCAAATGCCAGTGCCCGTAACAAATCTCCAGTGGAAATATGGGCATAGCCATATTTCACAGCCAATCTCTTTGCCTGTGTTCCCTTTCCACTGCCAGGTATACCCATCAGTATTATTATTTTTTTCATACAGCAAACATATAACTCAGACCTTTAGGTCTGATAATAGCAAATAAGACTATAGCATATCTATCAGGCCTAAAAGCCTGAATTACTTACACATTTTTAGATATCAAGAAATTGCCTCTTAAAATACTCGTCAATTGCTCTCACCACCCCTTGTCGATCATATTTACCAATCAAATGCTCGTGTTCTGCTTGACGCAAGACCTCATCAATTTGATAGACAGAAATCTTACCATCTCCAAAACGACGCTTTAAAATCAGCTCACGAATCACATCTCTTTCGCGATTGTTCAGGCTCTTCACCTTGGCTGTCGAGACAAGCAAAAAAACCTCGTCTTTACCAAGATAATGCTCTGTATGAGATAGCTTACCGGTGAGAGTATCTGTCCCAAGAAGGTAGGAAAAAAAGCCCATAAAAAAAACACCTTATCACTTAATTACTCTAACACTTTATCACAAATATTCCAATTGACAAAGCACTAAAATGTTTAAATGTTCAGGTGTTAAAGTGTTTGCGTGAGCTTATACCCTTTCATAAGCATGCATAGTCAACTGGGAATCAACCTGTTTGGCGATATCAATAGCTACACTAACAATAATCAAAAGACTGGTACCGCCAATAGCCATAAACTGAGAACTAGTGACTGCTGTCATAAGAAGTGGCAAGATAGCAATAGCCGCCAAAAAAGTTGCACCGCTAAATAACAGTCTATTCATCGTCTTAGCAAGATATTCTTCTGTCTGCTTGCCTGGGCGAATACCTGGAATAAAGGCTCCTTGACGTTGGAGATCCTCAGCCATCTTTTCTGGACGAAATATCACTGCTGTATAAAAGTATGTAAACCCAAAAACTAACAAAAAATATAGTGCACCATAAAATATTTGGTTGTTGAACAAATTGATAATCACTCCAGAAGCTCTAGCCAAAAATCCAGTACCATTCACAAAAAGTTGAGCAATCATTGGGGGAAACAAAACCACAGAAATAGCAAAGATGATCGGAATTACTCCAGCCATATTCACTCTGAGTGGCAAACTAGAATTTGCTCCGGCTCCGCGACCACGTACTTGGCGAGCATAGCTGATCGGAATGTTGCGTTGCCCTTCGGTAATTATTACTACTCCAACAATCGTCACAACAGCAATAATGGCAAACAAAATATAAGTGGTAAGATCAGATGAAGTATAATTGACAATAGCATTCTGAACAGCTGTCGGAAGAGCGGCGACGATACCTGCAAAAATTAAAATAGAAATACCGTTACCAATTCTCTTGTCTGTAATCAACTCACCGATCCACATCAAAAATACTGTTCCAGCTGTAACAGTAGTAAGAATAGCCACCCACTTGAAAGTGTTGACATCTCCCAAAATTGTAGCTTGTGTAGAACTCAAAAGTTTTATCAATCCAAAAGCTTGCAAGACTGCCAAAGGCACAGACAAAATACGAGTGTACATGTTGATTTTTTGTTGTCCAGACTCACCTTCTTTTTGCATCTCTTCCAAACTAGGAACAACCATTACCAAAAGCTGAAAAATAATTGATGAGGTAATATAAGGAGCAACACCAAGCATCACAATAGAAAAGTTTTTTATGGTACCGCCAGAAAAAACATTCAAAAGACCGAGCACTTGGTTGCCAGCAAACAACTGACGAAGTCCTTCTGTGTTCACACCAGGAACTGGAATGTGAGCAGTAGCACGAAGTATTACAAGCATTCCTAAAACAAATAGGATACTATTCCTTAGATCTTTCACCTTCCACATTCTTTGAAATTTCTGCCACATAATATCGTCGGGATTTATTTTTTATTTGTATCTAGAATTTGAAACTGCCACCAACTTTCTCGATCATTTCCATTGCTTTCTTTGTAGACAAACAACCGCTGATTACCAACTTCTTCTTAATTTCTCCTGTAGCCACTATCTTAATCGGCTTACCAGTATCTTTGATGACTTTAGCTTTTTTCAAAAAAACAGGCGTAATTTCTTTTCCCTCTACAGCAATACGCTCCAACGTAGCCAAAGCCACTGTTTGAGCTTTTGAATTCAGACTCTTGAAACCTCGCACTTTTGGTACTTTTAGAAGAGATTGTCTAAAACTTCTCAGCTGGTTACCGCCTTTACCGCCAGACCTAGAACGCTGGCCTTTTAGCCCTCGGCTAGAATAAGTGCCTTTTCCAGAAGAGTTACCACGTCCAACACGTTTTCTGGTCTTCTTTGTTCCTGCTTTTGCTGAAATTGTATGTGCTGATAGAGTCATACTAAATTATTTTTAAAATACTATTTTTCCTTAACTGTTTTAATATCTTTGTTTTCTACGCTTTTCTTACCAGAACCATTTTTGTTTGGCCTGCCTTTGAAAGTCTTTAAAAATTCAATCGCCGCAAAAGTTGCTTTGACATTATTGATCTTGTTGTTGGTTCTGCCAAGCATTTTCGAAGAAGCGTTTGGAACACCAGCCATCTCAAGAACAGTACGAATCACACTTCCTGCAATTACTCCAGTACCTTGTGGAGCTGGTTTTAAAATCACTTTAGCAGCTTTATATTTTGCCTCTGCCATATGTGGAATAGTATCACCAGACAATGGCACCTTAATTAATTTCTTCTTAGCTTGAGCCACTGCTTTTTCTACTGCGATCTGTACATCTTTTCCTTTTTGGATACCATAGCCTACCCTACCCTTACGATCACCAATCAAAACACAAACTCGAAAACTGAGCTGTTTTCCACCTTTTGTAACACGAGTGACACGGGCAAGATCAACAATTTGTTGGTCAAATTCTGATTTTTCTTTCGGTTTTCTCGTTTTTTTGTTTCTCTGTCCTTCCATATAAGCTAGGTAATTTTATTATAAAACATTTGTTATCAATCAAACAAAAATTGATTAGAATATCAAGCCGCTGTCACGAGCTCCGTCTGCGACAGCCTTTACTCTTCCATGGTATTTATAACCAGCACGATCAAATACAATAGTCGTAACTTTCAATGCTTGAGCTTTTTCTCCCAATATCTTTCCCAACAAGTAGGCCTTGGCTTCAGCACCTTTTCTCTCACCAGCATCACCATTTACAACTTCATTCTTGCTATGCAGACCCACCAAAGTTGTTCCATTTTGATCATCAATAAGCTGAATATACATGTGGCGAAGCCCACGATAAACATTGAGACGAGGTCTTTCTGATGTACCAATAATAATAGATCGCACTCTGATTCTACGTCTATTTCTCTGTGATTCTCTTGACTGTTTTTTTGTATTCATACTACTATGTACTAAAAAATTTTATTTATCAGACTTAGCCGTCTTACCAGCTTTTCTGCGAATTTGTTCATCCATGTATTTGATCCCTTTTCCTTTATAAGGTTCTGGTTTTCTGATTGCTCTTATTTCTGCAGAAATCTGACCAACCATCTCTTTATCTGGCCCTTCAATCGTAATGACATTTTTTTCTACAGAAGCCTTTAATTCGTTTGGAATTTTGAATAAAACAGGATGAGAAAAACCAATATCAATCTTCAAATCATTGCCTTGCATGACAACCTTATAACCCACGCCATTAATTTCCAATTGTTTTTTGAATCCTTCTGTTACACCCATTACCATATTTTTGATATGAGCAGCATATGTACCCCAAAGAGATCTCTCTTTTTTGTCTTCTTTATTTTTTACATCGACAGTCACCTGATTGTCAACAATCTTAATTTCCACAAAAGAATTAATGACACGTTCAAGCTGACCTTTTGGCCCTTTGACAACCACCATATTATTCTTCAATTCTACAGTGACTCCACTTGGGATTTCAATTGTCTGTTTTCCAACACGTGACATACTTTTTTTATTTTAACGCAGATTACGTAGATTACAGATAAATTTCACAGATTATATTTAACTAAAACGGATAATTTTAATAGCAACAATTTCCAGAAAAAACCATATAAACTATCCGCATAATCCATTCCTAATCCATGCAACCTGTGTCTTAATAGATACTACAAATTATCTCCCCACCAACCCCATCTTTTCTGGCTTTCTTATTTGTCATAAGCCCACGAGAAGTAGAGATAATTGCCACACCATAATCATTCAAAACTCTAGGTAGTTCATCAGCCTTCTTGTACACACGGTGACCTGGTTTACTATTTCTTTTGATTGACTGCACTGCAGGTTCTTTTCCGTAGTACTTTAATGTCAAAACAAGCTCCACAGGACTTCCTTCGGTTACGTCCACAGCACTAAGATAACCTTCCTCAAGAAGAATTTTAGCTAAAGCCTTCTTTGTTTTGGAAAGAGGTGCTTCAACAGTAGCCTTCCTTGCTTTGTAGGCATTTCTAATTCGTGTTAACAAGTCTGCAATTGGATCAGTCATCATAAAAATGAATATATTATATGTTCTTTTTTCTTATAAAATAAATTACCAACTTGATTTTCGGACACCTGGAAGTTTTCCATCATTGGCAAACTCTCGAAAACAAATTCTACACAAACCAAACTTACGCATAAATGCACGCTGTCTGCCACACTTCCAACATCTGTGAACAACACGAGTGCTAAACTTTGATTTTCTGTTTGATTTTGCGATATGTGCTTTTGTAGCCATAGTATCTTATATTCAAATCTTGTGATTATTTTTGTTTAAATGGAAAACCAAGTCCTTTCAGAAGCTCGAGACCTTCTTCCTTTTTGATTGCAGTAGTCCGGATGATCACTTCAAGTCCGTGTACTTTATCTAAAGAACCTACACTGATTTCTGGAAAAGCAACATTTTCTTTAAAACCGACGGCATAGTTGCCTTGTTTATCAAAACTATTTGGGTCAATACCACGAAAATCTCGGACACGAGGAAAAGTGATGCTAACCAATTTCTGCAAGAAATCATACATCTTCTCTCCACGCAATGTTACAGAAACACCCACAGGGCTACCTTCTCTAACTTTAAAATTAGAAATAGATTTTTTGGCTTTGTTATGAACAGGAGCTTGTCCAGTGATAACCCTAAGAGTATTGCCAACATTCTCAATATAGGCACTATCTTTTGTATGTCTACCGTAACCAACATTAAGCACTACCTTTTCAATCCTAGGCACTTGCATTACATTTTGGTAGCCAAATTTCTCTTTAAGAACTGGAACTACTTCATCTTTATATTGTTTGTATAATTCTGACTTCATAACATTGATTTCACTGATTATTTTATTGATATTGATTTTACTGACCTGCCTACCGGCAATTTATTGTAGATTCCACTGATTGTTTGTTTATATATGTATAATCCACTTTAATCGGTAAAATCAATGTCTAATCTAGAAACTCCCCACTTACTTTGGCAATTCTTTTTTTACTTTTTCCTTCTACTGTATAACCAACTCTGGTTGGCTTTCCTGACTTAGAATCAATTATCATCACATTGCTGGCATCTAATGGAGCGGGAAGTTCAATAATCTGACCTTTGTCACCACGTTTCTGAGGACGCATGTGCTTTTTTAAAATATTTGCACCTTCCACTACTACCATATGATGACTTTTTTTCTTGTTAAATAAAACCTGGATGACCTTACCGGTCTTCCCACGATCCTTACCACTCAAGATCTTTACTTTGTCACCTGTTTTTATCTTCATATTTATAGTTATTAGTTCGTAACCAATAGCCAATAATTTATAACCGTTAGTTTAGTATTCATAATCTATCAAATCTACTGACTATGAACTATTGGTTTGCAACTATTATAATACTTCTGGTGCTAAAGAAACTATCTTTTGAAAACCCTTTGTTCGGAGTTCTCTGGCGATAGGCCCAAATATGCGCGTTCCTTTTGGTTCTTTAGTTTTTTTGTCTACAATCACAGCCGCATTCTCGTCAAATCGTACATAAGTACCATCTTTTCTGCGCATTTCCTTTCTTTGACGCACAATCACTGCATGCACTACTTCGCCTTTTTTTACAGCTCCACGAGGCACAGCTTCTTTTACTGAACAAGTGATGATGTCTCCTGTGGTAGCAAAACGTTTTTTATAACCACCAAGCACTCTGATACACATCAGTTTCTTTGCTCCTGAATTGTCGGCTACTCTGAGAATAGACTGCGGCTGAATCATATTATAAAATTATTTATTCTGCTTTCTTTACTACTTGTTTTACAAAAAATCTTTTTGTTTTACTAATTGGACGGCACTCCTGAATTACTACTGTATCACCTATGAAAGCAATTCCTTTCTCATCATGTGCTGCATATTTTTTGCTAGTAGTGAATAATTTTCTGTATTTTGAATGCAATTTTTTAGTGTCAACACGAACTTTGACGGTCTTTTTTCCGCTTGTGCTAACAATCTCACCTTCAAGTTCACGGTGTACGACTTTTTTGATTGTCTCCTCTGGATTGCTTGTCATAAATACAAATTTTTAATTTGTGACTATTTACTTTCTTTACTATTTTTCTTCCACAGTATTAGTGAGGTGTTGTTTGTTATTTAATACGGTCATAATCTGAGCTATTTCTTTTTTCAAAACTCGAATACTTCTAACTTTTTTCAACTGTCCTTCACTGCTCTGAAATCGAAGTTCACGAACATCGTTTCTCTTTTCAGCGAGCATCGTTTGCAATTGTTTTTCAGAAATACGTTGTAATTCTTTAATGTCCATAAAATTATTTCTTTGTCACCAATCGTCCTTTGACTGGTAGCTTATAAGCAGCGAGTTCTAAAGCTTCTTTTGCTTTTTCAAAAGGAATACCTTCCATTTCAAACATCACAGTTCCTGGCTTAATGGTACACACATAATGATCTGGGGTACCTTTACCTTTACCCATGGGCATTTCTGAACCCTTTTTTGTTACAGGACGATCTGGAAAAATTCTAATATAAACTCTTCCACCACGACGAACGTATCTAGTCAAGACACGACGAACTGATTCAATCTGACGGCTAGTCACCCAGCTATGAGTGGTAGAGACAAGACCAAAATCACCAAAAGCAACAGTGTTAATACGGCTTGCAACACCCTTGTTCATTCTACGTGGTTTATGCCATTTTCTATGTTTTACTTTTTTTGGTAACAACATATAAACTTAATTTCATTATTTTTTTTCTGTCTCTCCGCCCTGAACGGATTTTCTTTTTTGAATTCTTTTTCGTGTTCTTGACTTGTCCTTATCACCTTCAGTACTTTCAACACTTTGAGCAAATTTATCTTTTCTACCAAATACTTCTCCATGACAAACCCAAGTCTTAATACCAATTACACCAAAAATAGTATTTGCTCTTACATAAGCATAATCCACATCACTACGAAGAGTAATCAATGGTACGGTGCCAAGAGCAATTTTTTCAGTACGAGCTATTTCTACTCCATTCAACCTTCCTGCTAATTGTATTTTGACACCTTTAGCACCAGCATCCATTACTCTCTGAGCAGAACGCTTCATTGTCCGTCTAAAAGGAATACGTTTTTCAATATCCTCAGCTATTGACTGAGCAATTACCTCACAAGACAAAGCTGGAGAACTAACTTCTCTAATATTCAATTTTACTTTTGACTTCATTTGCATTATTTTTGTCTCAATATATTTACGAACGTCATCCAATCCTTTTCCACCACGACCAATTATGTATCCTGGTTTAGCGGCCAGAATTGTAACAGCCACATTCTTTGGACCTCTTTCAACACTAATGGCGTCTATGTGAGCTTCTTTAAATTTCTTCATGATATATTCACGAATAGCAATATCCTGCTTAGCATACAACGAATAATCATGTTTACTAAACCAACGAGAATCCCAAGAGTGAGTAATCTGCATTCGATGAATTTTTGGACTGACTTTATGACCCATATATTAGATGTTGCAAATGTTTCAAGAGTTGCAGAGGTTTAAATATCTTTTATAATCTGCAATTTCCTTTTAAATAATTATTTTTCATTCTTTTTATTTTTTGTTTTCTTCTTGGGCTTCTTATTCTCTTTTTTCACCGCTACCTTTGTTACGTTATCTTTATCTTCTGCTTCACCTTCCAGAACAAGCGTAATGTGTGAAGTACGTTTTCTAATTTTAGAGGCACGGCCAAAAGCACGAGGCATCCAACGGTAGAGTATTGGACCACCGTCAACATAAGCTTCTTTCACTATCAACGTCTCCGACTTCATCTTATGATTATGGTCAGCATTTGCAATAGCTGATTTCAATAATTTTTCCAAATTTTTTGCAGCATTCTTTTGTGAATACTTGAGCTGGGCCAAAGCGTCTTCTACTTTTTTACCGCGAATTATATCAATAAGCAGACGTACCTTTCTTGGCGCCACTCTCAAGTGTCTCAATTTTGCTTTTGTCTGCATTTTCATAACTTACTTATAAAAAATTATTTTTCAGCTTTAGCCATCTTTCCGCCATGGCCTTTAAAAGTCTTTGTTGGGGAAAATTCACCCAACTTGTGGCCAACCATATTTTCAGTTACCAACACATCAATATGCTTTTTTCCATTGTGGACAGAAAAAGTCATTCCAACCATTTCTGGTGTGATAGTACTAGCACGCGCCCAAGTTTTGATGGGTTTACGATCACCAGTGGCTTTGGCCGCTGCGACTTTTTTCATCAACTTTGGATCTATAAATGGTCCTTTTTTCAAACTTCTAGACATAATAGTTTTTAATTTTAGTCCGTAGCCAGCAGTTCCCAACCAACAGTATTGACGTTATTTTACCATGCTAATCAATTATTGGCTATGAACTATTGGCTGTGAACTATTTTAGTTTTTATTTTTTCTTCTCAGAATTAAAGCATCGCTTGGTTTTCCTTTTATTCTAGTTTTCAGACCCATGGCTTTCTTACCCCATGGTGTCTTTGGACCACCGCGAAGACCAATTGGTGAATGTCCTTCACCACCACCGTGTGGATGGTCTACTGGGTTCATATTTTTACCTTTGACAATCGGTCTCCATCCTAGGTGACGTCTTCGTCCAGCTTTACCCCATCTGACCAAATTGTAATCAGAATTACTTACAGTACCAATGGTGGCAAAACATTCTTTTGAAAACAGCCTAACTTCACCGGAAGGTAATTTTAATTGGGCAAACTTTCCTTCCAAAGTCTGAACTTGTGCGCCATTACCAGCTCCTCGTACAATCTGACCACCTTTCCCAGCTGATAATTCTATATTGTAAACAAACAAGCCAACAGGAATATCTTCCAAACGCATTCTATTTCCAACAGTAGCTTCAACTTTTCCTTTTGAAGAAATCAACTTATCCCCAACTTTCATTCCTTTAGCCGCTAAAAAATAAGACTTTGTTCCATCTGTATATTGTACCAAAACAATTCTGGCACCACGATTTGGATCGTATTCAATAGCAATTACTTCTGCGACCTCATCGAGTCTAAGTCTCTTAAAGTCAATAACACGATACAATTTTTTTACAGCACCGCCACGATGACGAACTGTAATTTGACCAGTATTGTTTCTACCTGAATGCGACTTCAATCTTTTTGTCAAAGTTTTTTCTGGTTTGCTTTTTGTGATATCAGAAAAATCCTGAACGCTTGATTGACGTCTTCCTGGAGTAGTAGGTTTATACTTTTTTACTGGCATACATTACGACTTTTGAAATTTGACTTTTAACAATTGACTATTATTAAATTTGTGTTAATTGTTACTTTAGACACCTTCGTGAATATTAATAGTTTTTCCTTTTGGTAATATGACTATTGCTTTCTTCCAGTCTTTTCTTCTGCCTAATTTTTTTCCAAACCTTACTCTTTTACCTTCAAAATTCATCAATCTTACTTTTTTTGGCATTATTCCGTAAATTTCTTTAACAGCTTTTTTTATTTCAAATTTGTTGGTATCATGAACAACCTCAAAAGTATAAGATCCTTGTGTTTCAGCAACAGTTGCCTTTTCGCTAACATATGGACGAATTAATACTTTGTAAGCATTACTGTTTGAATGTGGAACTACTTTTTTTATAGTTGGCTCATTTTTTTTAATATTCTTTTTGTCTATAACTTTTTTATCATTAGTGGAAATTTTTTTTTCAACATCAAGAACTTCTCTTTCTTTGGCAGGGCTGTTCTTTTTGCCTGTTGTAAATTTTTTTAAAATTCCCATAATAATAATTTTAAACCTTTAAACGTTTTTCAAGAATTTTGATACTATTTTTTGTCAATATAACATACTGATGGTGAAGTACATCAACTATATTGATATCCTCAGCTCTCTGCACATCTAATTTTGAAATATTTCTTGCCTCGAGACCAATTCCATCCTTCTTGACACCAACTAGCAAAGTAGTCTTTCCATTTCCAGGCATTTTTGCCCTCATTTCTGAAAGCTGTTTGGTCTTTCCTTCTCCCTTGTATTCTTCTAAGAGAATCATTTTTTCTTCAAGAAGTTTTTCAGACAAACACATTCGTAAAGCCAATTTGTTCATTTTTTTATTAATTTTTTGTTTATAATTTCTAGTATTTAGAGGACCAAAAGTCACACCCCCACCTTTCCAGATAGGTGAACGAATAGATCCATGTCTAGCCCTACCTGTGCCTTTCTGTTTCCATGGCTTTTTGCCACCACCACGAACTTCACTTTTATCCTTGGAATGAGCCCAAGGCTGACGAGCATTAGCTTCGTGAGCCAAATAAACTTGGTGTACAACATCTTTTTTTGGAGATACACCAAAAACTGTCTCATCAAGCTCAGCACTTCCTGCCTTCTCTCCCGCTGTATTGTAGACTACAATTTGCAACATATCTTTATTTATCTTCTCCGTCTATAACGGATCCGTCTTGGGCGGATGTTTTTACTTCTTCTTCAGTTTCAGTTTTTTCTTCAACCTTTGACTCCTCGACTTTAGATTCCTCAACGACTTCGGCCGAAACTTCTTTAGTTGCTTCAACTTCTAATTCTTTAACATTATTTGTAACCTCTACAACCTCTGTACCATTGTCAACGTTAACCTGTCTGTCGTCTGATTTTGTTTCAATAACACCATCTTTAGTAGAAATCATCAATAGCCCACCCCTAGCTCCAGGAACAGCACCTTTAATAAATAATTCGTTTTTTTCTAAATCAACTTCTAAAATTTCCAAATTTTTTATAGTCACCCGTTCATCTCCTGTATGTCCACCCATTCGTGTTCCTTTGAAAACACGTTGTACTCCAGCGGCACCAATAGACCCAGGCATACGCAACTGATCTTTGTGACCGTGGCTTGCTGGCGAACCATGAAATCCATGACGTTTGACTACTCCTTGGAAACCTTTTCCTTTAGAAGTACCTACCACCTCCACCTTATCACCAGGATTAAAAATCTGCACAGTAAAAACATCTCCACGTCGCAATCCTTGATCGTTATCTACTGTAAATTCACGCATCTTTCTTACTGTCTCCAGATCTTTCAAATGGCCTTGCTGGGCTTTGTTCACCCGAAAAGACTTTTGTGTACCAAATCCAACCTGTACAGCATTGGTTCCATCTTTTTGTAATGATTTCACTTGAGTCACCACACAAGGACCCGCATGTACTTTAGTAACAGGTACTACTGTGCCATCCTCACGGAAGACTTGGGTCATGTTCAATTTTGTACCTAGAATAAAACGCATATTTTGTCACTAAAATTCAAATGGTTCAAAAAAACTAGAAAAAATCAAGATTCTTTGCCTTTATACAAAAAACCCTCATTTCTTCTAGCCGTAGTCTCCTCGACATTGGCTTGTAATATGTTTTCAGTAAAACACCTCAGATAATGCCTGCTGATACAGATGTTTTCCTATCAAATTGATCAGGATCTTATCTGCGTTGCACTTCATTATCACTTTTTATTGAACTCCTAGCAATTTATACTTATTTTTCATCTAGAATAAACCGGAAAATATACTTATTTTTTACCAACAAATGTGTGTGTCAAAGCGAATTTTGATGGCTAAAAATAAGTATATTTCGAGGTGACAGATGAAAAACTTTAGTATTAGTTTATTTAATCGACAGTAGTTTAAATCTTTTTTAATTTTCTGTCAAGGTGTCACCTATGGATAAGCTGGGTATAGATAATAAATCGTTGCCACAACTACTCTAAAAAGCTTGTTCAATGACTTATAAAACATTAAAAAAATAACAACAATTAACTCATTTTAATCTCAATATCCACCCCACTTGGCAAATTCAAATTCATAAGAGCATCAACTGCCTTTGGACCTGCGTTGTAGATATCAATGATCCGTTTATGAGTACGTATTTCGTACTGTTCTTGGGAAGGTTTGTGAACAAAAGTAGAACGATTGACACTATATTTTTTGATTTCTGTAGGCAATGGCACAGGACCAACTATCTTGGCCTCATTACGCTCTGCTGTATCAATAATTGTCTTAGTGGCTATATCAATAATTTTATTGTCATAAGCGCGAATTTTGATCCGAATCTTCGGACCAAGATCTGGCTTAGACTTGTCATCATCATTCTTAGCAATTTTTTTGTCATCTTTCGTTGTATTTTTTGTCATAAGTGTATAAAGAGCACAAAAGGGAGGGTGCTCACGCCCCTCCCTCAGATAATATTATTTAATAATCTTAGTTACTACACCAGCTCCTACTGTACGTCCGCCTTCACGAATAGCAAAACGCATCTTTTCTTCCAAAGCAACTGGCACAATCAATGTAATAGTTAGATTGACTGTATCTCCTGGCATAACCATCTCTGTACCCTCTGGCAAAGATACGTCGCCAGTTACATCTGTAGTACGGATGTAAAATTGTGGCTTATACCCTTTGAAAAATGGTTTGTGACGACCACCTTCCTCTTTGGTAAGAGCGTATACTTCTGCCTCAAATTCAGTATGTGGGTTGATAGTACCGGGTTTAGCAAGAACTTGCCCACGTTGAACATCTTCTTTCTTAACACCACGAAGTAAAACACCAGCGTTGTCACCAGCCTGAGCTTGGTCAAGGTTTTTGTTAAACATCTCTACTCCTGTAACTGTAGTTTTGGTTTTTTCAGCTCCCATACCGACGATTTCAACTTCTCCCCCAACCTTGACTGAGCCACGGTCAACACGACCAGTCACGACTGTACCACGCCCTTCAATTGAAAAGACGTCTTCTATTGGCATGAGAAAATCTTTGTCTAAGTCACGTTCTGGAGTTGGAATATATTCATCTAGAGTCTTGAGAAGATCCATAACTGGTTTACTTTCGTCACCACTTGGATTTTCAAGAGCTTTGAGGGCAGAACCACGGATAATAGGAGTGGTGTCTCCAGGGAATTCATACTTATTTAGAAGGTCTTTGATTTCTTCTTCTACCAAGTCAATAAGCTCAGGATCTGAAACTTGATCAACTTTGTTCAAAAATACCACGATATAAGGCACACCAACTTGACGAGCAAGCAAGATATGCTCACGAGTCTGAGGCATTGGACCGTCTGCAGCTGAAACTACGAGAACAGCTCCATCCATCTGAGCAGCACCTGTAATCATGTTCTTAACATAATCAGCA
>PFPK01000007.1 GCA_002793015.1 Candidatus Magasanikbacteria bacterium CG_4_10_14_0_2_um_filter_37_12
GAGATTTTAGTTGCTCTCCGTGAGATTTTAACTCTGTACTATTTGCTTCTACCTGTGTAGAGATAGTGGCAAGTTGCTCTCCGTGAGATTTTAAAATTTTCAAAATTTGTTCTGACATATGTATCTAGTATAGATTGAAAGCAAAGTGATTGTCAACATGGACTGTGCCTAAAAATATCTACCTCCTCACCACCAAAAAGCCCATCACCAAAAGACCGATCAAGAATCCGACAATTGCATTGATCAATAAATTTGGTCGAACCGGGAAACGAGTAACTACGGGCGAATTGACCAAAGACATAGTGACATCTCCCCCGACATATTGCCAGCCTTTGCTGACCAATGTATCAGCAGCCGCTCCAGCCAACTCTATGGCTTGACGTGGATCAAAGCTATAAGCATTGACATTGAGGACTCCTGTCCCAAAAATAACAGAACCGCTAACAGACTTCTGCCAAGCTTTTCGTCTTTGTCGTTCATTTAGTTTTTCAAAATAAGACCAACCCACTTGGTGACCTTCTTGTGCTTTCACTTTATTATAAAAATCACTAGTCTGCATCACTTGAGCGATATTTTCTCCGATCCGTTCGGCTGACTTGACTGTCGTGTAGGGATCAACACCATAGCGAGATTGGGAGATGATCAAGACTTGAGCGTCAGCTCGATACTGCAGTGGGAAAATAAAAGTAGCCAAGAGAGAAAGAGAACCCGCCAGTAGACCAACCACTAGAATCATCTTCCAACCGTGTTTTATTTTGGAAATGGGATGCATATTTTTAGGGATTTAGGGTTTTAAGGTTTTAGGTATCTAGGTTGTTAGGGATTGAGTTTATATTTTAGGGCGTTGAGCATTTTCATTACTTCTATCAACAAGCTATCTGCTTTTAAATAATTAGTGTCTAAATTTTTGTATATTCTTTTTGCAAGTTCTATTTGAGTTTCTAGTTCAGCTCCAGAAGCAAATGCTATTATGACAAAATGTCTATAATCTTTCTTTGTATTACGAGTCTTACCTTCTGCAATATTTGAAGGGATTGAGATGGCTGCTCGACGAATCTGAGAAGTAAGACCATATAATTCTGATTTTGGAAAATCCTCTGTTATTTTATATATCTCCACAACCAAGTCCATCGCTTTTTGCCAAACAATCAAATCTTTGTAAGATGAAATACGTATCCCCTCCATAACCTAATAACCTAAACACCTAATAACCTAAACACCTAATAACCTAAAATAAGTATATCAAATAATTCCCCATCACGCACTACTGTCATGATGAATTCGCTGGGGAGAACTTTGGCTTGTTGGTACAATCGATGAGGATCAAGACTTTTTCCTTCAATCTTCACCACTATATCCCCTACGCCAATAGTACTGGTAGAAACTTTGGTCGGTGAATAAGTGACCAGAAAGCCGTAAGCATTTTCCAGAGAGACACGTGGATCAATATTTTCTACCGTATACCCTTTCCAAGGAAATTCATTTACTTTATTTTCTACTTCTCCAAAAAGACTAGTATAATTTTGTTCAATATTGAAAGCCAAATTTATTTGATTTTCTTCCTCCACAAAACCAACGAACTGCCCATCCTGTGTCCACAATACTCGACCATACGATAGCTGTTCAAGACCTGTGAGTCGATACCTCTCTTCATCAATCGAAAAAACATCTTTCAATCCTACATCAATATAATCACCTAGTACAATTGGATCCCATACAGTGCCGTCTGTCTGCCACATTACACTGCCAGGAGATATTATTTTCCAGTCTGGAAAAGAAGCTACTCGGAATCCTTGACCAAATATTTTTCCATATAATAAATTATTTTCACTATCAATCATAGTCTTTTCAACTTTGAAAACCTCACCCTGTGATCCAATAGCATCCAAATAATTTAATGAGTTAGAAATTTTTGTATTGAGTGGTGTAACAAACCAGCCACCGTCGGTCAGTAATACTCCTGTGCCGATCAATCCGGCCGGACGATAAAATTGCCCATCAATTTTTTCTCTTCTGTCCACTACTCGAAGCATTCTAATCTTTTGTTCACTGACAAAAACCTGAGCAGGAGACATTATTTTTTCTGACTGAAGGCGAGAAGAATTGATAGTATAATAAGAATTTTCTACCCCCCAAAAAGGCATCACCCAAGCAAATGTTACAAGTGTTCCAGCCAAACCACTGAGCATAGCGATGACAATTACAACACCAATATTCCAAAGATAACGCAACTGTTTGCGTAAAGGAACAGAACAAGATTGGGGCGGTAAATGTGGAGATGATTTTTTCATAGTTTTAGATTATAGATCTATAGGTATCCAGATTCTCAAAGTAAAAATTAGATCCACCGAATAAAAAACATACAGACAAAAAATAAACATCCATTTAGAATTAGGAAACTCATCTGTTTTTTCCAATCAATTCCTCTTATACTGAAATGGAAACGAAGTAAAATTTGTAGAATATACCAAATCCAAGTCACAAGAAATCCAGAAACAAAATAACCAAAAGGCAAAACATTCATCACCCAAACCAATTCAATAATTACCATGCTAATAAACAATAGCCAGATGGCAGATTGCTTTAGTTTCAAATCATAGTATAATCTCCAAATCATCAAGCTAACAGCACTCATGCCTGTACCAGACAAAATCAGAAACAGCCAAAAAGGAATGAACGGAAAAAACAAACGAAACGCAAATATTGCAGTCAAAAATGTATAACCTGAAAACACCCATAGGATCATATTGATTCTCCTCAAAGGCTTTCTAGCATGAGCAAGAGTGAGGCGCTGATTTAATCTTTGTTCAAAAAATAAAAACCACATGGCCAACCCAGATAGTAAACGCAAAACTAGGGCTAGCGCCGGCCACTCTACTATACTAGTCAAAACCATGAAAGACAGAGCCGTGACAATAACTAGTGGTAAAAGTGAATTTGTCTTGTTTTTTGATAATGGAAAAATACTTAATATAACAAGTAAGCCAAGCCAAATGGAATTGACTAAGACAAAAATCCATACTTTTGGAAAAGCAGAAATTAGAGTAAGACTAGCCACGCTTATCAAAACTGCCAAGACCGCTCTCCAATTTTTTACAAAAAAATAAAACATATTTTATTGAGATAGAGCAAATATGTGCTAGGTCAAAAGTAGAAAAAAGGTTACATCATCTCTTCTAAGATCTTCGTCAGTCTAGCACGCATTTTTTCCAAAGACAAGGTGTTGACCTCAACTTTCAAATCTTCTATAGCAAGAAAAGCGTGCAGGTGAGATTGCAAAAATCTTTCTGGTACAGTAATTTTTAACAGAGTTTCTTCTATAGTTTCAAATAATTTCTGAGTGCTTTGGTCAGAATTGTGGACAGTCTGCAAAATATTATTGAGAGACTCTTGGTATTTACTTTCCAAAAGCAGAGACGAGATATTGTTTGCTGTCAAATGCTGATCAGTAATAAGTTGTCTGGTACGGATATCTACAACCTTAAATAGAATGACAACAAAACTACCAACTATAAAAATAGTCAGGATAGTTGCCAAAGTCAAAAATAAGACTACTTGGGAAATAGATTTATTTGTTTTTTTCGAGAACATCTTTGGCAAAAACACTTAAAGCTGTAGCCACAGGAATGGCCAACAAAGCTCCCGCTACACCAGCTAGCTTAGCACCGATGAGGACTGCGACGATACTTACGATTGGGTTCAAACCTACGACACGTTGCATCACTTTGGGAACGAGTAAATGATTTTCAATTTGTTGAATAATAATATACATAACTAAAACAAAAACAAACTTGATTGCCCCACCTTGAGAAAAAGCAAAAAATAATGCTGGAATAGCTGCCAAAATTGGACCGAGATACGGAATAAATTCAAACAAGCCAGCCAAGAGTCCCAAAACAGCAGCATATTTTACACCAAGCAAAAACAAACCAACTGTAACCATGGCACCAATAATCAGACTAAGGATTAATTGACCACGCATCCATGTTCCTAGTTTGTCACGCATCTTTTTGAAGAGCTGGGACAAGTACGGCACATATTCATCTGGAGCCAATGAACGCAAAATCTTTTTGATCGGATCATCCTGAGCAACCATGTAAAATGTCATCACCAAAACCAATACAAGAGAAAAGACTCCACCAAAAAATCCTGTCACTGTCGAAAATATGCTAGAAATAGTCGGACCAACCGCAGATTGTTGTAAGACTGAAGCCCCGCTGTCTACTGAAACAGAACTAGGAATAATCTCACTGATGCTCTTCAAACCACCAAGTATTTCTTGAACCACATGGTTTTCTTGGAAAGACGTCCAAAACTTGCCCATGTTTTCAAGCAACTGGGGAGCATCGCTGGCAATTACTGGGGTAAGAATGGTGACAGAAAATATGACAATTCCACCAAGCACAATATAGATCAATAATACAGCAATAGAACGAGGGATCTTCCTCTTACCCAACCACTCGGCAAACGGATCAATAAGCGCTGCCAAGATAAGAGCGATAAAAAGAAGTAACAATATCTTCCACACTAAAATAACAATGTAAAACAAAACACCAATCGCAATCACTTTGAGGATACTCCAAGTACTGATATGAATCTTGACATCTTGCATAACACTTGAACAAATAATATATTTAGTATACACTATAGTGCTATGGTTCGCAAAAAAATACTAGGTAATGTATACTAACCAAAAAACTGGCAGCTCAATAGACTATTAACCTAGCAACCTGATACCCTGATACCCATAACCTAAAAACATGCCTCAATACGCCACAAACAAAAAAGCCCATTTTGAATATGAGATCCTCGATATCTACGAGGCTGGTTTTGTATTGACTGGTGAAGAAGTCAAATCCATCCGTGCTGGCCACATCAATATGGCCGGAGCTTTTGTGACATTTCACAATGACGAGGCTTTTATCAGTAACCTCCATATCTCCAAATACAAGAACTCCAATCCCAAGAAAGAATATGAACCAGAGCGTACCAGAAAACTGCTTCTCAGTCATAAAGAAATAAATTATTTGAGAGGGAAAAACCAAGAAAAAGGCTTGACAATTGTTCCCCTTTCCGTGTATACTAAAGGTCCTTATATTAAAGTAGAAATTGGCTTAGCTAAAGGAAAAAAACTCCACGATAAGCGCAAAACTATCCAAGATAGGGAAGAAAAAAAAACCATGGGTAGAGCTCTCAAGGGAAACTATTGAAATTTATAATTTTAAATTTTAAATTTTTAAACATCGACAGCCAGTGTTCTAACAAAACACAAGTTTGTAAATTTAAAATTGGAAATTAAAAATTCCAAATGGGGATGACAGGATTCGATACATGGATTCATGTTGCCTCTCATATGCATGTCGAGGCGGTCTAGCCCTCGTAAATCACTCTAGACAATCTACAAGTGCAAACCTTGTAAGTCGAGTAAAGGCCGTATTTGCTAACGCATTTACAATGCCAACACTCGCAACTGCTGTCGCTTAAGTGCCCCAGCCATCATAACTTCGATACTCAATAGAAGAGCTATGGTGTAAACTAATTGAGCGTAGGCCTAGAGCATCTCCTGTTGTTCTAGTCTGAAATAATTCAGGATTAGTATCTACTTATTTTGTTGCTTTTTCAGGTAGATATGAAACAACAAAGCAACTGAACATGAAGATTATGAAGACAACCTGTGTAGACCCGGGTTCAACTCCCGGCATCTCCACTTAGTTGAGCTACAGACTACAGCAACTAGAATTTTCGTATATTTTACGAAATAACAATATTGTAGACTGTAAAATACCACTATGAGAATCTCTAGAAAAAAAAGACCAGACAAACCACTTATTCCTCGTTATTATAAAAACGAGTATATTCGTGTACCAGAGGTACGCGTGCTTGGGATTGAAGGAGAAAATTTGGGAGTGATGAAGACAACCGACGCCGTGAAATTGGCCAAAAATCAAGAATTTGATCTTGTAGAAATCAACCCAAAGGCTGAGCCTCCCGTGGCCAAAATTATGAATTTTAGCCAGTTTAAATACCAGAAAGAAAAAGAGGTCCGCAAACAAAAAATAAATAGTCATGTCAGTGAACTGAAAGGGATCAGGTTGTCCATAAGCATTGGTGAAGGAGACCTAAAAGTACGCCAAAATCAAGCTGAAAAATTCTTAAACCGAGGAGATAAAGTCAAGACAGAAATTATTCTACGAGGACGAGAACGTAGCAAAACTCCCATGGCCTACGAGGTAATTCGTAATTTTACAAAAAATATTGAGATAACCATGCCTCTCCGTGTTGAACAAGAACCAACCAGACAGGGCAACAAAATAACTACGATCATCGTCAAAAAGTAGTAAACAGCCTAGGGTTGACAAAATGATGGATATCTTGTATAGTATTGCTCACAATATCTTAAGTATAATTTAAGATTTAGGATTTAAGATTTAGAGTTTTTTTAAAAAATATGCCTAAACTAAAAACAAGAAAAATTGTAGCCAAAAGATTTACTATTAAAAAAAGTAAAAAAGGTTATACAATTCTCAAAAGGACTGACGGACAAGATCATTTTAATGCTCGCCAAGATGGTAAAACAAAAAGAAACAAGAGATCGGATAATACAGTAATAACTCATAAAGATACTATCCTACGCGCTGTTCCTTATAAATAATAAACTAACAAACTAAATTCCTAAACTTACCTAAAATAGTATGCCAAGAGTAAAACGAGGTGTTGGACATCTAAAAAAACGGAACAATCTCATGAAACGAGTGAAAGGTTTTGATCTTGGAAGAAAGAACCTACTCAAACTCGCCAAAACTGCCGATACCAAAGCTGGTGCCCATGCTTATCGTGACAGGAGATTGAAAAAAAGAACCATGCGCCAAATCTGGCAAGTCCGTATCAATGCTGCTGTTCGTATGTTTGATCTAAGCTACAGCAAATTTACCGGAATGATGAAAACAAAAGAAGTTGGTGTGAACAGAAAAGTACTGGCTGAAATTGCTGAACACCATCCAGACATCTTCAAAAAAATCGTCGAATTTGTAAAATAAACTATATAAAATTCCCTAACTCAGGGAATTTTGTTATCCACAAAATCACAAATCTGAGAGCTTGAAGACTATTGACCAAACAGAGACAATATGCTAAGATAGACCATGTCATTTTCCACGACAGACCTTGTGTGTGTTCGGCGGAAGCGGGAACACCCCCTCCTTTGTTCCTAATGCTTTTGCTGAACACAAACAAGGTCTTTTTTATTTACCAACAAAATTTATAGAACTGTAGATAAATAAATGTATAATGCACATATATATAATGTGCTATAATGCTATAATGCTATTGACATCTCCAACTAAATATACTAATATATAGCCTGCTAATACCATTAATCTAAGACATATGGGAATGAGAAAAAAGAACAACCAAATAAAAAGCCAAAATAGAGTGGCTACTCTAAAACGTGTGGCTGCCAAAAGGATCAAACGAGAGAAAAAAGGCAAAACAATTGGCCAAAAATTGGCTGAAAAAATGGATGCTAAATAACAATTGACTTTTTACAATTGACAATTGACCTTGTATAAATTGCAATATAGTTTATCAATTGTCAAGAGTTAAAAGTTAATTGTCAAAAATGGATCGGTAGTTCAACTGGTTAGAGCATCCCGACTGAGTCGGGAAAGTTGCTTGCAGACATTTTACAGTTTTGTTGTTAAAAATA
>PFPK01000006.1 GCA_002793015.1 Candidatus Magasanikbacteria bacterium CG_4_10_14_0_2_um_filter_37_12
GGGAGATTCTACTTAATTTTATTACTATTAGGCAACAGGTCTAATAGTTTATAGTCAATATTTATGCATAGTACAAAAAATAATTATTATACTCATGAGCCGGCAGGAAGACGAAAGATGTCATGGCTTAAGAAGGCTCTAGACAGAGAGCTTGATCTCCAAGAAAAAACAAACCTAAAGATTCTTGATGTTGGCTGTGGCAATGGACATCTGAGCGCCTACATGGTACATCTCGAATATCATGTGACAGCCATTGATATATATGAGGGTGCCATTGACACTGCCAAAAAGTTGTATGACACAGAAGACATATCCTTTGTTCACACTGCTCTTGAAGATGTGAAGGGCGAGTTTGATGTCATCACCGGATTTGAAGTTCTTGAGCATGTTGATGATCTGAATAATTTTTTGGATAATATTTCCGGGCATCTTGCTCCTGGTGGGTCATTAATTATTTCTGTACCAAATGGCTGGAGTCTAGAAGAAATGATTCGACGTGTTTTGCAACACACGTTTTTTGGTAATAAGATAAAATCTTGGCTTAGGAAGACTGGCACTCTGCCAAAGAGCTCTTCCCAGTCTGAAGCAGATAGCCCTCATGTCAGGTTTTGGCAATACTACACGTGGAGGAGGGAACTAGACAAGCAAGGATTTTCTTTGCTCCAGGTCAGTAACGTATCTTTATTTTTTAAACAATTTTATTACATGGGATGGCGTAAATTTATTAAGCCAAATAATATTTTGTTTATTACTTTTGATAGGATAGATAATTTTTTGGTCAGTTTTTTGCCACATTTTTTGTCTGATGGTTGGCTGATGGTGTGGAGGAAAAATAAATAGTTATGTGAAATGCTCATTTTACTTTTGGGCTATCGCCCAGCTCAAAAAAATAATTTACTTTTCCGATGTTTGGGTATCGAATGGTGATGGGCTTTGGCTTAGAAGTGGTCTAAATGACATTGGCAGTTAACAATTAACTTTTGACAAAAAACTTTCCTAGTGTGGAGAGTTTTTTTATATAAATATATTGTGATATAATAAAAAAGTACTTAGTAATTTTTTTTTATGCCAAAACAACAATTTGATAAAGCATACATTGTCACTGTAGACATGGGTTATGGACACCAGCGAGCTGTTTACCCTCTCAAAGATATTGTTGCTCAGCCTATTGGCTGGAGTGGGTACAACATTATTACAGCCAACAACTATGCTGGGATTCCCAAAAGTGATCGTCGAAAGTGGGAAGGCGGCCGGAAAATTTATGAGCGTATTTCTCGTATGAAAAATTTGCCTTTTGTTGGCAAGTATATATTTGGTGTGATGGACTATATTCAGCGCATTGAACCTTTTTATCCCAAGCGTGACCTTTCTCATCCGAGTCTTCAAGTGAAACAAATTTATAGCATGGTCAGAAATGGTTGGGGCAAGCACTTGATAGAAGAATTAAACAAAAATCCACTGCCATATATTACTTCATTTTTTTCTACAGCATTTTTTGCAGAAGAGCATGGTTATAAGGGTGATATTTATTGTCTTTGTACAGATACTGATATTAGTCGGGCCTGGGCTCCGCTTGAACCACAAAAAAGTAGAATAAATTATTTTGCTCCAAACAAGCGTGTGAAGTGTCGTCTGGAATTATATGGAGTAAAATCCAAAAATATTTTTATCACAGGTTTCCCTTTACCAAAAGAAAATATTGGCAAGGATATGAATGTTCTCAAAAAATCTATTGGTGAGAGAATTTGTAATCTTGACCCAAAAGGTAGATACCAAAAAAAATATGCAACGACAATTGAAACTTTTCTTGGTAAAAGATATTGTGTTACTAAATCAAAACATCCGCTCACCATTACCTTTGCCGTTGGTGGCGCGGGTGCACAGAGAGAGATTGGTGTAGAAATTTTAAAAAGTTTGCACAAATTGATAGATAAAAATCAAGTACGGTTGAATCTTGTCGCTGGATCTCGTAATGACGTCTATCGTTTTTATGAGGACGCTGTTAAGGAATTGCATTTGGAAAAGTGCTATGGTGGATCTATTAATATTATTTATGATGAAAATAAGATGGAGTATTTCGCTAAGTTTAATGAGGTTTTGAAAACCACAGACGTACTTTGGTCTAAGCCAAGTGAATTGTCATTTTATGCAGGTCTTGGTTTACCAATTATTATGGCGCCAAGTATTGGATCACAAGAAGATTTCAATAGATCGTGGCTTCATTCTGTTGGTGCCGGATTTGAACAAGAGGATCCTAAATATACTCATGAATGGCTTTTTGATTGGCTGGATTCTGGTTGGCTGGCTGAGGCAACTATGGAAGGATTTCTCGACGCCCCACGTAACGGTGTTTATCATATTGAGGATATTGTTCTCAAGGGTAAGAGAAGTGAAATTGAGGATATGCACCTATTGTAATTTTCAATTTGAAATTTACAATTTTCAAACAATTTTTTTAATTTTAAAATTATTTAATGAAATGCCTGAACAATCTTTTGTAAAATTAAATACCGGAATCATGATGCCCGCTGTTGGTCTTGGAATTTGGAAATCAAGTGGCAATAATGTGAAAGACAATTTGGGATATTTCGTAATTCAAAGTAAATAATAAATTATGCTTTGGTTTGGCATTGCACTTTTAGGATATTTTTTCCTCGCCCTCACATTTATACTAGACAAAATCATACTGACCAAGTCAGTAGGGAAGCCGATCGTGTATACATTTTATTCGACCATTTTTATGTTTGGTGTGCTTTTGGCAGTACCTTTTGGTGTTGAATTACTACAAGGGGTAGATTGGTGCTGGGCAATTGTCTCTGGTATGGCATTTGGTTTTGGTTTGTGGACTTTGTACAAGGCGGTCAAGAGTGGTGAGGCATCACATATCAATCCTTTTAATGGTGCTGTTGTGACAATTGTAACTTACGCTTTGTCTTCTTATTTTTTATTAGAAAAAATAACTGGATTACAATTGGCTGGAATAGGAGTATTGATTTTTGCTTCCCTTCTGCTTTCTTTTGAAAAGTCAAAAAAACACAGTGGTTTTCACATGGGTTTTGTTTTGGCCATAATTTCAGGGGTCTTTTTTGCTATTTCACATGTTAGTGCTAAATATCTTTACGAATTATATCCATTTTTCACTGGATTTATTTGGACCAGAGCGACGACTGGTTTGGTCGGGCTGTCGGCTCTCTTGTCTCCTGCGGTTTGGAAAACTTTTGGTAGAGGAAAAGTAAAGAAAAAAAGTAAAAATAAAAAACATACTATTTTTCTTGTTGTAAGTGCGAAAATGTTGGGGGTTTTGGCGGTTCTTTTGATTCAGTATGCTATGGCCATTGGTTCGGTGTCACTTGTTATAGCTCTTAGTGGATTGCAGTATGCGCTTATGTTTTTGTTAATTATAATATTTACAAAATTTGCACCGAAGTTATTTAAAGAATATTTTACCAAGCGGGAGTTGGTAGTGGAGTGGGTGGCAATTTTGTTGGTGATTGTTGGGTCAGCTTTATTTGTATTGTAGAAAGAATATAGAATTATGCGTGTATCTATCAAACTGAACTCCGATTTTTATATAAAGATAAATAAGATTCGAAAATTTATTTAGTCCTCCATATATAATTTATGAAATTTCTCAAATCTTTATTCATCATCATCATTATTATTTCCATCGTAATCTGGCTAATCTGTTGGTTGTTTAGTTATAAAAAATTTCCAGTAGAATACGGAATTAGTTTCAATCAGAATCATGCCGAAGATTTGGATTTGGATTGGAAAGAGGTTTACAATGATATATTGAATGACTTGCATCCTAAACATATTCGTATTGCTGCGATGTGGAGTGAAATTGAAAGCCAGAAAGGAGAATATAATTTTGCCGATGTTGATTGGATGATGGATAAGGCTGGTGTCAACGGCACAAAAGTTGTTTTAGTGGTCGGGCAAAAAGCCCCACGTTGGCCCGAATGTCATGTGCCGAGCTGGTTCAAAGAGGATGGTGCTTCTGATTCTGCTGTTCATTTAATTAATTATGTGACAGCCACAGTAGAACGCTACAAAGATCATCCAGCTTTGGATTTGTGGCAAGTAGAAAATGAACCATATATTGGATTCAAATTTGGTGACTGTGAAGGATATCAAGAGAATTTGGTTGGTGATGAAATAAATTTGGTAAGAAAATTAGACCCCAAACACAAAATTGTTTTGACAGATAGTGGGGAATTGGCTACATGGCACCAAGCTAGCAAGTATAGCGATATTCTCGGCACTACCTTGTATAGAATAGTTCGTACTCCTGGAGGAAAGGTATTTAGTTACAATTGGCTTCCTTCTGGCTTTTATCGACTCAAAGCTAGGTTTTGGAAAAAGGATTATGATCACTTTTTTGTTTCAGAACTCCAAGCTGAACCATGGTTTAATGGCATCGCCCCCATAGACACACCACTAGAAGAAATGGAGAAAACCATGAATGTCGAGCGTCTTCAAAATAATATGGACTATGCCGAAACTGTTGGTGCTTCTCGTATTTATCTTTGGGGGGTAGAGTGGTGGTATTTTATGAGAAAAAATTTCGACGATGCTCGTTATTGGGAAATAGTAAAGAAGAGAATTGAAGAAAACCAGAAGATATCTTCTTGACATTGTTCTTTGCCAGACTCTTTCGTTTATGGTATAATAAATTAAAGTTTGAATCAATATAAATTTTTCATCTATCACCTCATATCACCTCAAAATATCTTTATTTTTAGCCACCCCACCACTTCGGCGGGCAGGCAAAAAATAAGTACAACTTGCTACCATTTATTAAGATGCTTCAAGTAGTTTTTATCACAAAATTGATCGAAATTAATTCAAGTTTTTATTCTTAACATCTATTGTGCTATGTGTGGAAAAAATTCGTGCAAAAATTGTTGCACTGGATCAAAGATTGGTTTTATCCTAGTGATGATCGGCGCTCTAAACTGGGGACTTGTTGGTTTAGGCGGATTCTTTGGTGGAGATTGGAATGTTGTACATCTTTTGCTTGGCAGTGTCGTTTGGCTTGAGTCATTGGTATACGTTCTAGTAGGATTGTCTGCTGTAATGATGCTCGTTGGATGCAAATGTAAAAAATGCAAGACCGAAAAATCTGAGTAATTTTTTTATCAAAGAAAGACGGCTTAGGTTGTCTTTTTTTGTCTAAAATATATTGTTTATGAAGCAAGAAATTTTAAAATTAATTGATCAAGAATTACAAAAAAATAGGGATCTTGTTTACAAAGCGGGGGCAACTAATTTTTTTAAAGAAAAAATAAATCCTATTGGAGTGCGTACTCCGATTGTCCGCAAGATTGCCAAAAAATATTTTCCACATAACCAAAACAGAAAAGATATTTTTTTGTTGTGCGAAAGACTTCTTGCCAAAAAAACTTTTGAGGAAACGATCATTGCTTTTGATTGGGTTTATAGAATTAAAAATGATTTGGTAATTACTGACTTTGCGAGATTGGAGAAATGGATCAAAAAATATGTAGACAACTGGGCTTTTTGTGATGATTTTTGCACGCATCCGTTTGGTTATTTGGTTTTTAAATATCCAGAATTGGTTCCAAAGGTGAAAAAATGGACAAAATCAAAAAACAGATGGTTTCGTCGAGCTTCAGCAGTTATCTTTATTTACGCTATCAAAAAGAAAAAGTTTTTACGCCACGTGTTTGAAGTTGCTGATATTTTGTTGTTTGATCCAGATGTTCTGGTTCAAAAAGGTTACGGCTGGTCTCTAAAAGTGGCGAGCAATGTTTATCCTACAAAAGTATTTCAATTTGTGATGAATAGAAACAAAAAAATGCCTCGTACAGCTCTCAGATATGCTATAGAGAAGTATCCGTTGGAGATGAAGAAAGTAGCAATGGGAAAATGACATCTTTGAAATTGTAGACGATATCGGCACTAGCTTTTAGAGGATAAGGATGGTATAATTTTGTTATCAACAATATGCGTAAACATCTTCACAATTTTTTTATCCCACACGAAGGTAATAATTATCATCCGCATATTTTGCATACCAGACGAGCATTTTTTTATAGTTTAGTATTTTTATTTACCAAAATTATTGTGGTTGGGTTTGCTTTGCTTGTGCCTGCTCAAGTTTTTGTCATTCCAGATATTTTGCAGGAGCAACAGTCGCAAATAATCGCCCTTATCAATCAAATTCGTCAGAATAATGGTGTAAGTATTTTGCAACAAGAGGATAAACTGTTTAGATCAGCCCAATATAAAGCCGATGATATGGGGCTCAACAACTACTTCAGTCACACTAGTCCAAATGGTGATAAGTTGGCTGATTTTCTTGACAAGGTAAGATATGATTATGTTACTGCTGGTGAGAACTTGGCTGTCGGGTTTAGTAGCGCCGAGGAGCTGTTGGATGCATGGGTTACTAGCCCTACTCACTATAGTAATTTGATAGATACTGATTTTACAGAATTTGGTGTTGGTTTGACTACTGACAACTATGAAGGTCATCCAATAGTCTATGTAGCTAGTCATTTTGGCAGACCAAAACCTCCAGTTGATTTATTAGAAATTGCCGGAGAACAGGCTCCCGAACTTTTGTCTGAAGAAATTTTAGCTCAAGCTGTTCCTGCAGATATGTCTGTAGTGGTAGAGCCAGGGGTTTTGGGTTCAGAGATTGAAAAAATAAAATTACCGGATCAACCAGCTGTAACAGGAAATATTGTTGAAGTTGCCAAGGTTCTTAATTCAAAAATTGATCCGGATTTTTCAGAACTGAATCCTTTTTTGGCTACTGTACAGGTTAGGCCACAAGACGTCCATTTGGAACAAGTCTATCCACCACTAGAGTACGATCAAGTAGAATCTTATGTATCATGGGAAGATGTTGGAGGTGGCGTAGAATTGCAAGTAGTGGCTTATATACTTGGAGATGTAGAAAATGTTCTGGTAGAAGTAGTGGGTGAAAGCATTAGTTTGTCATCTGTGGATACTTATGGGGTGTATACTGGATCAACTTTTGTAGACAAATCATCAGACGAACTTTTTAGGGTAGTTTTGATGCCCCAGATTTCTGTCTATGGTACTGACGGCAGTATTGTAGAGGAAAATATCAGATGGAAAGAGATCAAAATTGTGAGCCCTACTCCTATCGAAAAATATACACAATCAAAAAAATTCTTAGGCTCTATTACTTCCATCTTTGATATATCTAAGAGTATGTATCTCTTCTTTGCAATTTTCTTTGGTGTTGCCTTATTTTTGAGTATTGTCGTTAAATTTAGAAAACAACAACATCATATCACTATTCAGACTTGTGGATTGATTTTACTTCTATTATCTTTGTGGATGGTGTAATTTTGGCTTTTTGCTATCGGACTTCGGACTTTATTTTTGTTCTTAGAAATTCAGACTATATTAGGAATTTTAAGCTTTTTTTGTTATAATATTATATACTTAATCTTGTATATTTTTATCTTATGGCATCATCTAACACAAGAAAAGAGGTTCAAGTAAAACAACGTCATGGAATTTTTCGGAAAGAATTAAATCTTTGGCAGGCAGTGGCGCTGATTGTCAGTGGGACTATCGGAGCTGGAGTACTCGCCATTCCATACGCTGTCTCTAAAGTTGGGATGAGTATTGGACTTGTCTATATTGTCCTACTTGGTCTTTTGATGATCGGTCTGAATTTGTTTGTTGGTGAACTGAGTGCCAAGACAAAACAAGACTTACAGTTGGTCGGGCTAGCCAAAAGATATTTTGGGCATTGGGGGGAATACTTGATGTCAGCAATTTATTATTCCATTTTGTTTGGAGTACTTTTGGTTTACATCGTTGGTGAAGGTGAAGTCTTGGCTGTTTTGTTTGGTGGCACGGCTTTATTGTGGAGTTTTTTATTTTTTCTGATTGCCACTTTGGTCATTGCGACTGGTATGCGGACTGTCAAGACTGTGGAGCTTGTACTTACATTTGGTATCCTACTAGTCGTTTTAGCTATTGCCCTCCTTAGTAGTACGCACATTTCTATCGGACATCTTGAAACAATGAATCTAGCCTATTTATTCTTTCCATTTGGGATTGTGTTATTTGCTTTTCACGGTACCAATGCTGTGCCAGAAGCACATGCTCTATTGAAAGACAAAAATACACTTTTCAAAAAAGCTATTGTTATTTCTGGTTTGATAAGTATTGTGGTCTATGCTTTATTTGCTTTTGCGATAGTCGGAGTTACTGGCTGGGGAACTACAGAGATAGCGACTATCGGATTTGGGCAGTCTGTTGGGCCTTTGGCAGTTTTATTTGGCAATCTGTTTGCTGCTCTCGCCATGGGCACTAGCTATATTTTGGTCGGACTCTCACTACGTGATTCTTTCCATTGGGATTACAAAGTTCCTGTGCCAGTAGCGACAGCACTGGTCTCTATTATTCCAGCAGTTTTGTTTTTTATTGGTTCGAGACACTTTATTGCTATTGTAGATTTTGTTGGCGGAGTATTCATTAGTTTTGAAATGCTTTTTATTTTGGTTATCTATTGGAGAGCTAAGCATGTTGGTGATTTGACGAAGAGCAAATTTAAATTACATCATGTTTGGTTGTTGTTTGCTATATTAGTTTTTGTTTTATCTGTTGGGGCTTTTTATAGTTTGACTAGTTTGTTTGTTGGCTAGATTTAAACATTGATTTCACTGATGTGGGAGATATTGAATTATGAATTTGGAATACTGAATGTGTAATAAAGTTATTTTTTATGGATGAGAATTAGCAAGAGAATAAAAATCCAGCTACTCAGCTGGATTTTTTTTTACTTTATATTAATAATTCCACATTCCACACCTATTCAATCACCTTGTCGATCAACCCATATTTTAGAGTCTCTTTGGCAGTCATAAAGTGGTCGCGGTCGGCATCTTGCTCGACTTGTTCAATACTCTGGCCACTGTGTTTGGCAAGAATTGCGTTTAGTCTTTTTTTCATTTTTACAATCCTTTCAGCATGAATCTGGATATCGCTAGCTTGACCTTGTGTGCCGCCCATTACTTGGTGAATCATCACTTCGCTATTTGGTAGACAAAATCGCTTGCCTTTTTCTCCAGCAGCAAGAAGAACCGAAGCCATGCTCGCCGCCATACCAACGCAAATAGTAGAGACATGGGGTTTGATATATTGCATGGTATCGTAGATGGCCATGCCAGCCGTGACCGAGCCACCAGGAGAATTGATATAGAGTTTGATGTCCTTGTCAGGATCTTGGTTTTCGAGAAACAATAGCTGGGCAATGATGGTATTGGCCATACCATCATCAATGGCAGTGCCAAGGAAAACAATCCTATCTTTGAGTAAACGAGAATAGATGTCATAGGCTCGTTCGCCATGACTAGATTTTTCAATGACTGTGGGAATGAGGTATTGGGAATTTGGCATATGTTTTAATTACATTGATTACACACGCCTCCCGATTTATCTGGATTGCGGGCAGGCAGATTAAAAGTGATTAAATAA
>PFPK01000043.1 GCA_002793015.1 Candidatus Magasanikbacteria bacterium CG_4_10_14_0_2_um_filter_37_12
AAATTCTTTTTGATATTGGCGAATACTCCCTCAACATCATGCATTCTTTGTTTGTAGATTAGTTTTCCCTGTAAGGTAGAAAGTTTTTCTTTTTGTTTTTTACATAGTCTTGCCACAAAGATGTTTTCCAAGTAGATGCCCTTATCTTTTCTGAATCTAGCCAAGGTTCTGAAGTCCAGCTAAGTATTGCCGGCTAAATACATTAGGGCTAAATTTTGTTTTAATTGTTTGGCTAATTATCGACTGGAAAATATCCCATTCATATATCCATAGACCAAAACGGACAGTAACATCACTGGATGATATGCGGAGCTACCACCTTTTTGGTTGTGATAGCTTTGTTCTAGTGAATAAGTAATTATTTATACCTTAATTATACCAAAAAAAAACCACCACTTAATTAAGTGGTGGTTTAGAGTTTTGGGACAGCACCATACTAGGGATTATTTTATCTTATTTGGTTTCTTTGTGCAATTGATGTGCTGTACATTTCTTGCAAAACTTTTTAAGTTCCAGGCGTTCTTTCAATTTCTTTTTGTTTTTCTTACTGAAATAGTTGATCAGTTTACATGTAATGCACTGTAATTTGATCATGTTATCTTGTGACATATATTTGTAATTCTAAATCTTAAGTTCTAAATTTAATAATAAGAATAGCAAAAGTTTACTATAAATAACTCTACTTGTCAAGTCTACGGTCTATGCAGACTTATAGAGCCGACATCCAGGATTGAACTGGAGACCTCAGCCTTACCATGGCTACGCTCTACCAACTGAGCTATGTCGGCCTGTGGTCAACAACTGACTAGTGATAATACGCAGTTAACCACGCCCAACCAACTCTTCCCAAAGTGAAAAGTAAATTTTTAATAGTTAACTCTGTCCAAAGTCGTGTGGTGCGCGCCGAGGGATTCGAACCCCCGACCCTCTCGGTGTAAACGAGATGCTCTAACCAACTGAGCTAGGCGCGCTTATAAAATTAGGAGTGGATTAATTTTGTGCATCTTCTGTAAAGCAGTGCTCTAAACTGAGCTAGATGTACATAGAAAATCACATACTATAAGGAGCGAAAATAGTATAACCCAACTTAATAAATTCGTCAATACTACACAAAGCAAACGCACAGATGTTATATTAGCGACAAAATAAACACCCCCAGAGAAAATCTAAGAGTGTTTTGATAAGCTTTTTTGTAAGACATAAGTCTCTATACTGCATCCAAGAAGGTGTATTCTTGTTCAAGTACGAGCCGGAGCCTGTACAGGCCGAGGACACACCTCCATGCTTGTCGTGGATACAGAATTGTATGTACTAGAAATAAAAGACACTTATCTATTACACACTATCTATATGTCTGAGTCCCGTCCCGATTGACATGGGTCAAAGCGAATGCTATTGGGATCGTGCCTGCCTATCGGCAGGTATAGATACAGAATGATATTTACTAAAGTCAACAATATACTGTCTAATAGACACTATCTGCATTTATTAACACAAATAACTTGGCTAGTAAATTTATAATTTTTCAATTTGAAATTTAGAAATAACTTAAATTGTTTAAAAATTGTAAATTTCAAATTATAAATTGTCAAAATGTCCTTCCACGTCTCTTCCTGCCTGTGTATCACGTTCAATATCTAGGTGTATACTACTGATCAACAATTAAGTTCCGTGGTTGGACACTTGTCAGACTGACAGAGCATAATAACACAAAAAAACAGACTTGTCAATAGCCGCGCATCAAGTGTCAAACCAAAGTTAAAATGTCATAGCACCGCATCAAAGCAGTAGTCTAAACTTACGGATAGGTGTGGTGGTATGGATACCACCATGTGGACATGTTCCGGACGGACGTGCCCTTGAAAAAGAGGGTTTTTCTTCTAAATAGTGCCAAGATTTGATGTCAAAATTTTATTCTTTCCTCAGGGCAGTAATCGGATCAAGAGTAGCGGCGCGCTTGGCTGGGAAATAACCGAATATAAGACCAATAGATGCAGAGAATGTCACTCCAATAATAATAGAAGGTACAGAAATTATAAATTGCCAATTCAGGCCAGCAAACTGTGCCCCAGTGGCTACTAAAAATGACAATAAAATTCCAGTAATAATACCTATTCCACCACCAAAAAGTGTCAAAACAACAGCTTCAGTAAGAAATTGACTACGAATACTTTTTTCTGTCGCCCCGACAGACTTACGCAGGCCGATTTCAAAAGTACGCTCCACAACTGAAACATACATAACATTCATAATTCCAACGCCACCAACAATAAGAGAAATGGTTGCCAGGACTACCAGAAGTGCTTGGATACCTATAAACACAGTGTCAATGAGTTCAACAGACTCTTGCTGAGTAGTCACAGAAAAATCGTCCTTATCAGGATCAGTAATGTCGTGTTGTTCGCGCAAAATTAATCTAATTTCTTCTGAGGTGGCTGCCGATTTATCTGGATTTGCCATTTGGCCAATCATAAAAAGAACATGATCTATACCCATCATTTTCTTTTGGACAGTATGCAATGGAATGTAGGCAATTTCATCATAGTTGAAAAATCCAGTAGCTCCTCGCTCTTCCAGCTCTCCAATCACTCTAAATGACTTACCATCTGCTTTGATATTTTTCCCGATCGCCTCATCATTGCCAAACAATGTTTCTTTCAGAGCTGACCCAAGGACAACCACTTGAGATGTAAACCTGTCTTCTTCATCAGTAAAAAATCGACCGTTCTTGATTACCGTACCAGTATCAATATCAATATAACTGGCCGTGACTGCAAATACTGTTGGTTGTTTTTTTTCATTAGCATAAGCAAAGACAGCTTGAGTAGTCACTCCAGCATACATATTGATAATATTATCTAAAACCAAAATGCGGTCAGCATCATCAAGTGTCATAGTAGTGATAGTCACACCACCAGCCATGGAGTGTGCATTTTCCAATGACCCCTTTCCTGTACTTGGAACTTTCACCTCGATGTCCACCCAGTTACTCCCAAATGAATCAAGTTCACCCAACACCAAACCCTTGACCCCGTTACCGGCCGAGAGAACTAAGATAACTACTGCCACACCAATCGTAATACCAAAAATAGTCAGGATAGTCCGTCCTTTATTTTTCTTGATTTGGCTGATTGCGAGAGTAAGGATTTTTTTCATATATGTTTTTTTTGATGGGAAAAAGGTGCTATTTCCTTAAAAAATAGAAGATAATTTTCCCCTTCGGTAAAATAGATAAGAGACAGGAAGATATTTTATCTCTTATCTTGCAACAGCCAAAGGCTGGAGTAATATCTGTCATCATCCATACCTACTACAACAAACTAGACAACACCACAACTACTCGTAACGGAGTGCGTCAATCGGATCCAATCTGGATGCTTTTCTAGCAGGATAAACACCAAACACAAAACCAATCAAAGTAGTAATGAAAATTGATACAAGAACAGCTGTAAAGGAAATAATAAAATCATACTGATATCCCAACCCCTGAACAATCTTCGCAATAAGGAAAGAAAAAAATACTCCAATCACCAACCCAATCACCCCACCCAACATAGATAAAACTACTGTTTCAATAAGAAACTGTTGCAAGATATCATTATCTCTAGCACCAAGTGCTTTTCTCAATCCGACTTCTCGAGTTTTTTCTTGAACAGCAATAAGCATAATATTCATGATCCCCACTCCACCGACAAAGAGCGAGATGGCAGCTATGGAAACAAGGAAAAATTTGAGAGCATTAGTAATAGTGGTGAGAATATCCAGGGCGGCCGCAGTATTCCGAATAGAAAAATCTTCTTCACCATGCCTATCGACCAATACTTGTCTGATCTCTTCTTCGGTCTGATCAATGTATTCTTCCCCCTCCAACTTCATACGAATAAAAGTGACATGACGAATGCCAAGCAAACCATACTGAGCTACTCGTAACGGAATAATAATACTATTGTCTGTATCACCAAATATAGAGCTTTCTTTAGGAGCCAAAACGCCGATGACCAAAAACTGCTTGTTGGCTAGTTTGACTCTTTCACCCACAGGTTCTTGATTGTCAAAAATCTCCTCAGCAATCTGGGAGCCCATGACCATCACTGGTTCGCGTGCCTTGGCTTCCGCCTCTGTAAAAAATATACCCTTGACTGGAGTGACCGCTTCCACGATCTGATAATCTGCATTGGCACCAGTGTAGGTGACATTTCTATCCACACTACCCCATTTCAGAACAGCGTTACCAGTCACATAGCCGGAGGCGTATGCGACGTGAGCGACATTGCTTTTGTTGGTGATGGCATCTTTGTCGTCCTCTGTCAGCGTAGTAATCACAATTCCTAAAGCCTGGGCAGGTGGGCCCTCTGGGTCACTTGCCCCAGCCAATACAGCGATCTGGTCTGTCCCTCTCCTCTGGACCTGGCCAGTAATTAAACTTTGGGCTCCTGCTCCAACACTCATGACGAGAATTACGGAGGAAATGCCGATAATTAGGCCAAGCATAGTTAAAAAAGACCTTCTTTTGTTCACAAAGAGGTTTTTAACAGCGGATTTGTAGGAATCCAGGATGGTCATGTATACTAGTATAGCATATATAGTTACTGAACTTTGGCTACTTACTAAGCGCCCCTTCTTCCACCCTCCTCCTACCATTTACAACACTGTCAGATTCAATCAATCCGTCTCTCAACATAACAATACGTTTGGCATGACGGGCAGTGTCCTTCTCGTGAGTAACCATAATGATTGTCCGACCAGCGTCATTGAGATCTTGCAAAATCTTCATAATTTCTGTCCCCGTCTTACTATCTAGATTTCCAGTTGGCTCATCAGCAAAAAGAATATCAGGATCATTAACAATCGCTCGAGCAATTGCGACACGTTGTTTCTCCCCACCAGAAAGCTGGTTGGATATATTATGTATTCGATGCTCTAATCCCACGTCTTTGATAGCCTTACGAATAGCCTCGTCACCAAGTTTCTTGTGTGAGTACAAAAGTGGTAGGGCCACATTGTTATAGACACTAGTTCGTGGCAGAAGATTGAAAGCCTGAAAGACAAAACCAATTTTTTCATTGCGCATCTTAGCCAAATCATCAGATGTTAATGTGGAAACATCTTTATCTTCAAATTTATACTCACCCTCAGTCAGATTGTCGAGAAAACTAAGGATATGCATACATGTAGATTTACCAGAACCACTTGGTCCCATGATAGCCACGAACTCTCCTTTATTAATAACCAAATCAATACCATGAAGCACTGGAGTTTTTATATCCCCAGTGACATAAGTTTTTTTGAGATTTTTTATATTTATTAAACTCATAGAAATATATTCCTCCCCATTTCTAAGTGGGATGTGCTGAAGGCGGAGGGGGTTGCGATACTACCACGATAACCCATCCCTAACCTTCCCCCACGAGGGGAGAAAAGTTATATAGTTATTCTTCCTTCAAAAAGGTAATCACTTCTTCTCCTTTTTGCAAGCCAGACAAAATTTCTACCAACCCATCATTTCCCTCTAGACCAGTCGTCACTTCTCGTTCTTCAAATTCCACTTTTTCTTTGTTAGTCAGCACACGGACAATTTTTTTAGCATCTTTGAATATCACAGCTCGACGAGGCAATACCAGTACTCCGTCTTGTCTATCCGTATTGATATTTACGTTAGCAGTCATACCAGATTTGACTGGTCGATCTGGATAATCATCCATCAGTACTTTAGTCTTGTAGTAAACTACTCCAGAAATTTCTGTTTTGCCCGGCTCAATAGAGACGACTGCACCGTCAAAATGAACATCATCGCCAAAAGCATCAAGGGTTACATCCACACGATCGCCGATAGCCACTTTGGCAATGTCAGATTCAGAGATATCTACTTCTACATTGAATTTGGAAGAAGTGAGAGTCATCACTTCCTGATTGGCAGAGACATTCTCACCCACATCAATATCAAGCTTAGCCAAAGTACCATCAGCCAAAGCAATTAGCTTGGTCTTCTGAAAATTATCTCGTAATGCTTGAACATTGGCAGCTTGTCTACTCACCTCTGCTCTCAGCGAAGCCACGTCCACATCGCGAGGATCAGAGATCAACAAGTCGTAAGTAGCTTGAGCCTGCTTCAGGTTGGCTTCTTGTGAAGCTACTTGAGCTTTGGCAATATCAATATCAGCCATGGACTTTTTCTTGGTATTTTCCAAATCAGCTACTGCCTTGTCATAGGCAATTTGGTACGAGGAAAGAGAATTGCGAGCAGTGGCGACTGATTGAATAGCATTGGTCAGATTGGTAGCCGAAGTGTTTAAATTTGTTTGAGCAGTGCTTACAGATGTCTTCAAAACATCAAACTGACTTTGCGTAAAGTTGCCAGCAGGAATTGTGACATTGAGTAAGCTCTGCACATTAAACAAACTTTTTTGCGTGAACACCACGACTTTATTGACTTCAGTAGAAACACTGTCAATAACATTGTGTTCATCAGATGCCGATAAAGAAATAACACTACTTTCTAAATTTTTCTTAGCAACCCTAGCATTTTGGTAGGAAATTTTGGCTGAAGGAAAAGCCGAGGAAGAAGAATCTAGCAAACCAAGATAATCTTCAAAATCATCATTAGCAAATGAATTATCAACCCCTAGGATATTATCAGACTCATTCAAAGCATTAACGATATTTGTAAATACTGATTTGATAACGTTGACTAAATCACCATAAGCATCATTTACAAGTTGGCTGTCTTCTCCGTCAACAACTAGTTGCAAATTATTTTTTGCAGTATCAAGAGCTTTTTCGGCATTACTAATATCAGCAGAAGCAATAGCTTCTGCTTTGACCAGGCTTGCTTGATACTGTGCTACGGTAGCCTTGGCCTGGTCAATAGATGCTAAAGATTTATTTCTTTCTTCATCACTAGGACCAGCATATTCC
>PFPK01000011.1 GCA_002793015.1 Candidatus Magasanikbacteria bacterium CG_4_10_14_0_2_um_filter_37_12
ACAGGTCTATTTTATAACTTCTTCCTCCACTCCTCAATCCTTTTATGATTACCAGATAGCAAAACATCCGGCACCTTCCAACCATTGAAATCTGAAGGCTTGGTGTACTGTGGATACTCTTTGTCAATTTGAAATTTTAAATTTGAAATTTCTAAACTTGATTTGTGATTTCCAAAAGTCTCTTCCAGCAATGAATCTCTATTACCCAAAACATCCGGGATCAATCTGGATACGGCTTCAATAATTACCAAAGCGGCCAACTCTCCACCAGCCAAGACATAATTACCAATCGAAACTTCTTCATCAATCATGTGGTCTGTGACGCGCTGGTCCACACCTTCGTAGCGGCCACAGATAAAAGTAAGTTCGCCATACTTGCTCCATTTTTCTGCGAGACGTTGATCAAATTGTCTTCCCCGTGGGGAAAGCAAGATGGTCCTTTTTTTTGCTTTTAGTTTTCCTGTAAAAATTTTCTTTAATTTGTTCAATCCATTATCTTTTGAAAATGGAATAGCATCAAGAGACTTCAATGCTTTATAAATTGGATCTGGCTTCATGACCATTCCTGCTCCCCCGCCGTATGGTGTGTCATCGACAGTATTATGTTTGTCATCTGCAAAATCGCGAATATTGATTGGCTTGATTTCTATAGTTCCTGCTTTTTGACCACGCCCAAGAATACTCTCTTTAGAATAATTGGAGATAATTTCAGGAAAAATTGTGAGGACATTAAATTTCATAAACATTATACTAAAATATCAATTGCGCTAATGGACACAAATGTTTAAAACTACATGCATATAAAAAATTCACATTAATATTTATTTGTATCATTCATATATTCATATGTAAATTAAGATTCATCATCACCGTACTGTGCGACATCTCGTAACTTCTTAAAATCAAAGCTAGCATCTTTTTTGTTATCTTTTGCCCCTATGACATCCCCTCTTATTTTTTCTATCCCCTTCTTTCTTTTTTGAATAATTTTATCAAATTTCTTTCTCTCTTTTTCATTATTACGTTTATCCAATTGCAATTTTTCATTACGAGCAATAAGGCCGCCAAGCCCACCAGTTTTTTCACTAGAAAAATCCATCTCCTCACTCTTGCTTTGAATATAATTCGGTTTTTCATAAGTGGCATAATACACACTTGGCCCCACCAAAATAGCATATCTACCTTTACTGTCTGTAATAGTAGTGTTGATTAATTTATTATAAGCAGCATCAAAAACACGAACTACAACTTTACCAAGAGGTCTCTCACTAAGAGCGTCAATGACCTTGCCAAACGCACCACCAATCTTTTGATACGCAAGCCTTCTAATCACACTGTAGCTAAAAATATGAAATACCAAAAGCAAACCAATAAACAACTTCGGAGAAATAACAAATGATATGACTGTAATAATTAAACCAGTCATGCTGACTATTTTTTTCAATCCATTCTTAGCATACTCACGTAAAACTTCTTCTGTGGTGTCTTCCTTTAGGACAGGGTCAACAGGAATATTGTAATTTACTTCTAGGCCATCCTCTCCTACTTTAATCTCTTCACCATGGTACAAATTTATGTAGTTGTTATCCTCTATAAAATGCTTGAGATACTGGCTAAAACCAGAAAAACCATCTTTGTTTACTTCTAAAGTATAAGTGCCAGGATCAATAATCAAGAAAAATCGCCCTTGCATATCAGTGACTTGTGTTCTTAATATTTGACCAGACTTACTATCCAGTAAACGAATCGTTGCTAGATCCAAAGGTTGTTTTGTATAGGAGTCATAAACTACTCCCCATTTTTTTTGCTTTCTTCTACGCAATAACATTAACGGCTGAGCAAAAATATAACGCAGATATGCCAAAACATTTGGCAACTGGAAACCAGTCGCCATATTGACCGCTGCTATGACTGCCACTGTAGGAGCTACCGTAGTTTCATTGATCTTTTCTACTACTGGATTATCTATCACATGTTGCACAAATTCTCCTGTTTTTACAGCCACAATAATCATGTTTTCAACACCTCGTTCCACTATGCCAATAGATGTAGCGGAACCCATTGTAGTAGAAACAATATCTGTTTTTATGATAGTGCTTGATACAAGACCACCATCATCATAATGTGTAAAAGATCCTGACGATGAATTATTATTTTGTTCATTGTTTATTATATTTGTCTCTTTTGTTTCCTTTTCCTCTACCAACAATTGTTCTGTGCAAGACTGAGGAGGATTAGGACCAAGACAAGGGTCGGGGGGTAGACAACTGCTGGGCGGATTTGGTTCAAGACAAGGGTCGGGGGGTAGACAACTGCTGGGCGGATTTGGTTCAAGACAAACATCTGTTAATTTTGTACAGTAGTTTGGCGGGCTATTACTTTTGCAAGGATCTTCATAAGCAATATTTAATGGCACTTCAACTTCAGACGATTCATTTCCAGCAGGATCAACAACTGTAAAAACTAAAATATAATTTTCTGGATCAAAAAAAGAATAAAATTGCATACGCCAGGTACCATCATCTTTTGTGTTGACTATATATGTTTCACCAACAGCAGCAGCCAACGACACGAACGGAAACACTTTAGTAGAGGCCATGACCAATGAAGATAAATCTCCAAACTCATCTGTGCCAGTGGATATAGATGAAAAAATAGAGAGACCTGTATCCTTCTTTTTTATTTTTATGATGACCTTAGATTCAGGCTCTGCTGTCCCCCACAAAACCGGAGGCCTTGTCACAGATCCTGTGGTCTCATCAATACCATTATAAATGAAAGCTAAAACTATTGGATCTGGCGGAACAGTATCCAGAATAATTTTGTCAAAAACATCATACGAACCAAAAGAATTTTTCAATCTTCCATAAACTATTTTTTCTCCATCGCCAGCAAATAAAGTATGTGAAACTTTAGAGGTGTAATCTATAAAACTTCCCGTAAATTCTGGCGTATTGGACAAGGCATAATGAGTAGCACCAGTAGCATTAAAATTGATCACTACGCCGAGTTTATTGGTGTACTCATTTCCGTTATTGATCTGCACCTCTCCAAATGGATTGGTACAGCTCTGCAAAAGCGGATTGCACTCTGGTTCTGGATCTGGAATACCACAAGAAGTACAGCCAGGTGTAGGCGGAGTTTGTGCTTCAGCCACAGTTTCGCCAGATTGATTGATACCAGATGTCTCAATGTTGTCGCCATTACGTGCCTTCACCATGAGGCTATAGTTTGTCCCAGCTGACAAACCTGTTACATTAACACCATTGATCCCACCCCATACACTGGAAACAGCCCAGACAGCACTAGCACCTAGTGAACCATCTGTCTGGATATACCCATTTGTGATGCAAGATCCATTTACTTCAAGGCAAGCAGTAAACTCTGTGTTACTAGGATTGGTAGAAGTATTAATTATGAGTTTAACAGATGTCTCAGACAAACTTGTGACAGTAGGTGTTCCTGGTGTCATTGCCAGTGTATATACTACTGTCGTAGGACTAGAAAATAAAGTTTCAATATTATTTCCATTGCGAGCTTTGGCCAAAAAACTATAACCTGTGTTTATATCAAGACCAACAACATCAAGACCGCTAGTTCCACCCCACAAACTTGATGTCGCCCAATCTACGTTTGCTCCAAATGAACCGTCTGCCGACTGAATATAGCCATTGGTCGCACAATTCGTGTTATCCGTTGTACTACAAAAACTATACTCTGTAATATTTGTATTAGTCGAAGTATTAATAATTAAATGTAAAATTGCAGTCGTAGAGGCACTGACAGTAGGTGCTCCAGGAGTATCGGCCAACGTATAAAATGATATTTCATTAGCTGATGAAGTACTGTTCTCCCATGTATCATAAGCAAAAAGATTTATATAATACAAAGTATTGGTATCAAGACCAATAATTGGGCTACTAACTGTAAAATCACTAAAATTTCTATTGCCAAGACGAGCATGCCCAGCAGTAGAAGAAGTGACTGCCGTGCCAGACTCAGTGACTGGAGTGGCAGTAGAATAAAATAATTTGTATTCACCAAAATTTGTATCTGTGGAAGTAGTCGAAAAATTAAGAACTACAGAATTGGTTGAAGTGGTATTAACAGAAAGGTTGCCAGGCACGGTAGGATCTTTTGTATCAATTGCAAAGGCAGTGGTGCTAACGGTAGAACCACTTTCTGTACCATCATTTGGTGTCAATCTAAAATAGACCGTAGTGTCATCTGTGTCTGGAATGTCCGCTTCAATGTTCCACTCAATGGTAAGAGCAATACTAGGTGCACTAGCAATACCAGTGATTGAGCCTGTAGAGGTACTGATGCCAACAGATGGAGTAACTCCCGATATAGTAGATGAAACCCATGTAAGGTTGTCTAAAGAATATTCTACAATCAAACTCGTAGTGTCACTATCCAAATCTGTTATGGTCGAGGTGACTGTCACAACAGATGCAGAAGTTTGGGCTGGAGAAATTTCTATGGAAGTAGGTGCAGTATTGAATGCTATTGTGGCATTGGCCAACATTACTTCAGCATCAGTGACATTGTGATAGGCAATATAAACATCATCGTTGAAACGGCCCATAGAGGTAAATCCTCCTGTGGAAGCGGCACTTTCATCAGCTGTTTCTGTCGACCAGACACCCAAATATTTCGAACTAAAACTGAGTTTTGCACTACTTTGTCGCCAAGAAATCATGGGGTTGTCACCATGAAAATTCAAATCTTGAAAACTGGAGTTGGAAGAGTTTACATCTTCACAAGTGAAAGTAGAATCTCCACCTGTACAACCTGTGTCACCATCATCTTGGTAAGCAAATCTTAATCTAGAGTCTCCAGAACCAACATAGGAAATACCAATTTTGCCTAAAGAATCAATGTCTATAGCAGTACCTATGGCACCAACATTAACAGAATCCACTATATAACAACTCCAATTGACGTCAGTACACCCTGTACCGCCGCTATCTCTAATAGCATATTTTAAAACTCCATTGGTAGCATCAACGTAAGAAACCACTGGCACACCACTGCTGGTAAAAACTAAATCTGGATATCTGCCCACAAGAACAGAGCTAGAATCTACTGTCTCAAAAGTCCAATTCACTGCACTTGTACAAGAACTAGCACATGATCCATAAACCAAATCACCCTCAACAGCATCGTGAAAGGCCAAGCCATAAGTAGAACTGAAAATCTCCAGAGTCAAACCCTGTGTACTGCTAGCAAGAGTGTGGATACCATAACAGCTCCAGTCAGAATCCAAACAACCTATGCCACCTCCGTCTCTTAGAGCCAACATTATATTGAAGGTACTCGAAACATGTTTCAAGGCTACAACAGGTGTAGACCCATCTAAGATTATATCAATATCTCGATTAGAAGGATCACAGGTTGTGCCCATGGACACGACATCTTCCACTGTGCCAGCAACCATATTAGTAACAGGTGCATATCTCAAAAGACCTGTACTGTTATAATTACAATAGGCCACGTAAGCCAAGGTCTCAGATTCGACCACTACAGATGAACTTCTGCCAGTATTATAATCTACTCCGACAGTATCTACAGCAATAGTGTTCCAAGAAAAGGCATAAACAATGTATTTGTAGACAAACTGTAGTCCAAACACAAAAAAACATACCAAAAAAATCCCAACTAACACTCCCAGAAAATTTTGCCAATAATTCTTGTCAACCATAAAATTATCTGCCCATTGGGCAGTAGGTTAATTATACTATTTTTTGGCTAACTTAACAATAAGTATTTATACACAAAAAATACAAAAGAAACCTAATTTGTAGGTTTCTTTTTAAAATTAAAATTACATTGTAAATTTACTACTTTTTACCGGCAACTATTTCCGCCTCGACATTTTTTGGCACTTCAGCATAATGAGAAAATTCCATAGAATATCCAGCTCTACCTTGTGTCATAGAACGAAGATTGTTGACATAGCCAAACATTTGAGCCAAAGGTACTTGAGCTTTAATGACTTTTGATTGGGCCCTGTCAAGCATTTCTTGAACTTGTCCACGACGTGAACTTAGATCTCCGATGACATCTCCCATGTGTGCTTCTGGGGTAGTCACTTCAACAGACATGATTGGCTCCATGATTACTGGGTTAGCTTTGAGGGCTGCAGCTTTGAAAGCCATACTGCCAGCCATCTTGAAAGCAATTTCCGAAGAATCAACTTCATGATAACTTCCATCGTATACAGTAGCTTTGACATCCACCATTTCATAACCAGCTACAACACCCCTATCCATTGCTTCTCTAATACCTTTTTGGATAGCGGGGATATACTCTCTTGGAATGACACCGCCTTTAATCTCATCAACATATTCAAATCCTTTGCCTTGCTCTTGTGGTTCAATCTTAATCCAGCAATGACCAAACTGTCCGCGACCACCAGATTGCTTGACGTACTTTCCTTCTGCTTCAGCACTTTGTTTGATAGTTTCTCTGTAGGCAACTTGAGGCGCACCAATGTTGGCTTCTACCCCAAATTCACGTTTCATACGATCTACCAAAATATCTAAATGAAGCTCTCCCATTCCAGAAATAATGGTTTGAAGTGTTTCTTGATCCGTTTTAATTCTAAAAGTTGGATCTTCTTCAGCTAATTTTTGAAGAGCCATACCCATCTTTTCTTGATCCTGCTTGGTTTTTGGTTCAATGGCAATATGAATCACAGGTTGTGGAAAAACAATTTGCTCTAAGATAACTTGGCGGTCTTCACTACAAAGCGTGTTACCTGTAGTAGTCTGCTTGAAACCAATAGCAGCAGCAATTTCTCCAGAAAATACTTCACTTACTTCCTCACGACTGTTGGCATGAAGTCGGACAATACGACCAATACGTTCTCTCTCACCGGTGGTAGTATTGTAAACATAACTTCCAGAGGAAATATGGCCTGAATAGACACGAAAGAAAGTCAATTTACCAACATAAGGGTCTGTGGCTATTTTAAAAGCAAGAGCACAAAATGGCTCATTGTCGTCGGCCTTAACTTCTACTTTCTTTTCTTCATCGTCCACATCTGTAGCCATCAGTTGTGGCACATCAAGAGGAGACGGTAGGTATGCAACAACAGCGTTAAGCATCAGTTGAACTCCAATGTTGGCCAAAGCAGAACCACACATCACTGGAAAAAGGTTAACAGATAACACCATGGAACGAATTGCTTTTTTAATTTCTTCAACAGACAACTCATCGCCGTTCAAATATTTTTCCATGACTTGGTCATTGGCTTCAGCTATTTTTTCAAGAAGAATTCCCCGATATTCGGCTACTTTTTCTTTCATGTCTTCTGGGATTTCTACTTCCACGATGTCTGTTCCCATGTCTCCTTGAAATTTGTATCCTTTTTGTTCTACCAGATCAATCACCCCACAAAACTCAGACTCTTGCCCCATAGGCAGTTGGATAGCAACACCCCTATCAGACAGACGATCCTCGATAGACTTAAGCGTCATATAAAAATCTGCTCCGGTCTTGTCCATTTTGTTGACAAAACAAAGACGAGGAACGTGATATTTGTCAGCCTGGCGCCAGACAGTTTCAGACTGTGGTTCTACACCTTGTGACCCATCAAACAAAGCACAGGCTCCATCAAGCACACGAAGCGAACGCTCTACTTCTACTGTAAAGTCAACGTGTCCTGGTGTATCAATAATATTGATACGATAATCTTTCCAAAAACAAGTAGTGGCAGCGGAAGTGATGGTAATACCACGTTCTTTTTCTTGTTCCATCCAGTCCATATCTGCTTCGCCATCATGGGTTTCGCCAATTTTATGTTTTTTACCGGTATAAAACAACACACGTTCGGTGGCAGTTGTTTTACCAGCATCGATATGCGCCATAATACCGATATTTCTAGTATTGTCGAGTGAATATTCTCTTGGCATAATTATATAAAAACTTAAAACGCTTGAGAGGCTTTAAAAAAGCCAAAAAAGCTAACTTATTGCCGTTTCGGGCTTTTTTTAATTTCTTCTTCTAGCAAAGTGGGCAAACGCTTTGTTGGCTTCTGCCATACGGAAGACGTCTTCTTTCTTTTTTATTGCTCCGCCCACTCCTTCGAGAATATCACTAAACTCTGTGGCCAATTTGTTGACCATAGATTGGCCTTTACGTGCTTTGGCAGCAGTTATAATCCATCGGAAAGCAAGAGTATTCTGACGATTGCCACTCACAGGCATTGGGACTTGGTAGTTGGCACCACCAACACGACGAGAACGCACTTCTAACTGCGGTTTGATAACTTCAATTACTTTTTCAAAAATTTTGATAGGGTTCTCTTTTGTTTTTTCTTCTATAATATTGAGTGCACCATAGACGATCGACTGGGCGGTAGTCTTTTTTCCTCTCTCCATTACAAAATTGATAAACTTAGCAAGAAGTTCACTATTATAAACTGGATCTGGATCAATGATACGCTTTGGGGCTTGTTTTCCTCTAGGCATAAAATAATAATTTATTTTTCAATAATTAGCTAAAAATTAAAACCTTACGTCAAACTACGGTACGAGTATCTGTATATTCGTATAATTCGTAATTCGAATGTTCCATTATTTTTTTGGTCTCTTGGTGCCGTATTTGCTACGTCCTTGTTTGCGGTCTGCTACCCCTTGGGTATCATATACTCCGCGAACAATATGGTAACGCACACCAGCCAAATCTTTTACTCGCCCCCCACGGATGAGTACAATAGAGTGTTCTTGCAAATTGTGTCCTTCACCAGGAATATAGGCAATAATTTCTTGTACATTAGATAGGCGGACTTTGGCCACTTTTCGTAAAGCTGAGTTTGGCTTACGAGGAGTAGCTGTATATACTTTAGTGCATACACCACGTTTGAATGGTGAGCCTCGACGAAGAAGCGTCTTTTTGCGATGCAAACTATCCCAAGTGAACTGCATGGCTGGCGACGCTGATTTGGTCGTCTTTTTTTGTCTCCCTTTGCGGAGAATCTGATTCATTGTTGGCATAGATGAAATATGCTTACTAGGCTGACAACGCCTCCGAAGCTGACAAGGAATAAGAAAGCCTTGTGAGTACGGTAAGCTTTGTAAGCTTTTTTAAATAAAAAATGTCCCAAAAACGGAACATTCGAAATATCTTTTCCTAATAAGGCAAGGAAGGTCATTCCGAACGTCACCTAGTCAAAGGTTCTTCCCCCGATAGTCGTCGGGGTACTCCGTTCTATAGTGGTCATAACTATACAAGATAAAAAAAAACTTGTCAAGTGCTTCGCATCAAGGCAGTAGTCTAAACTAAATGCACCACCAATATGATAAAATATGACTTTATCCATAAAAGTGGTATGTATGTCAAATTGTTTAACATTGTATGATCGTCAAAAGTTAGAGTATTGGCTTAGAACAAAACAAAGAAATACAAAAAAACAGGTTTAGCTGGATTAAACATGGGGTCTCAGGCTAGGATTAGACTAACAGAACCACAAATTGTCTCAAACACCAAATCTAAACAACCGATTACATTTTCTTTTCCTTTCTTTTTTTCTTATTAATTTTGCTATCTTTGTTGATCAATTTAGTCTCAAAAGCATTTTCAAATTTATTCATGACCAATTTACCAACAGTGCCAGAAACAAACTTGCTTACTGCACCCATATGATCTGTCGCTTTGTCTACCTTGGCTCTGATAAATTCTACAGCATCAGAAATAATCTCCAGCTTGTGAGTAAGATTTTCAATAATCTCATTGGCATTGCGAAGCACACGTGCGGCTTGATACAAAAGCCAACAAAGAAAAACCGTAAACCAAAGGATAGAAAGTGAAAGAACGATATAGAGTAAATCTTGAGAAGTGTTGAACATATGACAGGCAATTTAGTTTATAAAGTGAAAAAATTTAAAAGTACAATGAAAAATACTTTATGAAATTTAATAGAAATGAGAGCAAGTTTTACTTATTTATGCCAACAACTGTGTCAATCAAAGCGAGTTTTACCCACCCGCCGAAGTGGTGTGGTGGCCAGACAGTAAATATATCGAGAGGACAGATGAGAAACTTGAGTATAAATTCAGAACTATTTTAGTATATCACATTTTTATTTTTTTCCAAAATTCTAATTATTTTGAATTACCAATTGTTAGTTGCCAGCCACTTTAACAAACTACTCTCTCACTTCAGCCTCAAATTTTTTTTGTAAAGCCAACAATACTTTTTCATGCACAATATCAATCTCACTGGCCTCAAGGGTCTTCTCGTTAGACTGATAAACAATATGATAAGCCATAGATTTTTTACTTTCACCAAGTTTTGTTTTCTCCTTGGCACTAGCCGAAGGAAAAAACACATCAAACAATTCTACTGACCTGATCAATGCGTCTACATTTTTTATTTCTGCCACCACGTCATCATGAACCACACTTGTATCCACCAAAAAAGCAATATCACGAAGGACAGCAGGAAACTGAGGAAGTGGTACATAATTTCTTCGTTCGACTACCAGAGGAAATAATTTATTCAAACTAATTTCTAAAACAGCTACTTTGTTTGCTATTCCCACATTGTTCTGTACCGAAGGATGAATTTCTCCCATATATCCAATCACAATATCTGCCACTAAAATCTCAGCAAATCTACCAGGATGAAACAACTTATGAGATGGTTTTTGTTTTTTAAAAACAACGTCAATACCAAGCCTATTCATCATACCAAAAAATGTTGATGAAACATTATAAAATGGTGTACTGTCCCTTTTGGCAGAATATACAATAGCTAAAAGAGTTTCTTCTTTAGGAAGATATTCTTTATTGTTATTATCCAGATAAGCACCCTGTTCTTCACTATAAAAAACCCGGCCAGTTTCAAAAATATTCACAACCTCGTAACGATGCAAATTACTCTCGACATTTTCTAGCATGTTTCCAAGCAGAAGGCGTCGAGCCAATGGTTTATCTTTGGCCAATGGATTATCCAATTCCAAATGTTTATCAACATCCTCACCAAGTTTTTCCAACCAAGCGGGTGATTCAAAAGAATAATTATAAACTTCTGTCAATCCGTATTCTAAAACTAAAACCTCTTTCATGTTATGTTCCAACTCCCGCAACAAGTTTTTCTTGGCTGGTCTAATCTCAAAACTAGGCATAGTAGTGGGAATATTACCAAAACCATACAACCGAGTGACCTCTTCTACCAAATCTTCTGGAATAGAAATGTCTTTGGTGGCTCTCCAAGTAGGAATAGTCACCAATAAAGATGTGCCTTGATCTTCAATGCCAAAACCAAGTCGCCCCAAAATATCCAGAACCTGCTTTTTGGGGATTTCAATTCCCATCTTTTCTGCCAAAAATGCTAAATCAAATTTAATTGGGCCTTGATTAATTTTGTAATGTGATGAATCTGCAACGTTACTCACAACTTTAACGCCAGGACAAATCTGAAGAGTCAATTCTACCAAACGACGGAGCCCTAATTCCGCATTTGTTGGGTCTTGAGTTTTTTCCCAGCGAGCTGAACCATCTGTGCGAAGTCCCAAAGCTTGAGACATTTTGCGTACAGTAGTCGCATCGAAGTTAGCAGACTCAAACAAAACTCTTGTGGTGTTATTTGTCACTTCGCTATTTTTGCCACCCATGATACCACCCATGAGCACAGCTTTCTGGTCATCAGCAATCACAAACATTTCACTAGTTAACTCATGAACTCCACCGTCAAGCGTGATAAATTCTTCACCATTTTTTGCTTTTCTAATTAGGATATGTTTTTCATTATCACTATTTGATTCCAATCTATCGACGTCATAAACATGAGTAGGTTGGCCAATTTCGTACATGACATAGTTGGTGATATCGACCAAATTGTTGATCGGTCGCACTCCGATAGACAAAAGTCGCTTTTGCATCCACTGAGGTGACGGCACAATCGCAATACCATCTAGCACTACACCAGTAAATCGAAGACAGCTATCTACAGCCTGATTGTCAACTGTTAATTTTATTTCACTACCCGTCACTATTGTTGGTGGTTCAAAGGGCTTTAATTTCTCCTCTAACACTGCTGATATTTCTCTAGCCATGCCATAATGACCCCACAAATCTGGACGATGAGTCATGGATTTGTTGTCAATGTCAAATACGACATCGTCAAAACCAAATGCTTTGGCAAGAGGAGTACCCGTCTTAACATCACGATCGCTAAGATCAAGAATCTCAGCTTCGTCTTTCACAGGAAACATCTCGCCAAAACCAATTTCTATCGGTGCACAAATCATTCCCAAAGAATCTTCACCACGAATTTTGGCTTTTTTTAGTTCAATCAGATCTCCTTCACCATGCCATCTAACTTTTGCCCCTACTTTTCCAAAAGCAACTTTCATTCCTTCTTTTAAATTGGAACCACCACAAACTACTTTATAATCTTCTTTGCCATCACTCACAATACAAAGTTTTAATTTGTCAGCATTTGGATGACTTTCTAATTTTTTTATTTCACCTACTACAATATTATCTAGCATTTTTCCCTTCTCTTCTACTCCTTCAATCTCAACTACACGCATGGTCAATAAATCACTAAGCTCCTCCGAACTTACTGTCTTTGGTATTTCTACAAAATCTTGTAACCATTGTTTGCTAATAAGCATACTAAAATTGTTCTAAAAATCTTAAATCTCCAGAATGAATATGACGAATATCTTCGACTCCATATTTAGCCATCACCAATCTATCTAGTCCAAGTGAAAACGCAAAACCATCATGTTCATGTGGATCTAGCCCGCCAGCCTTGATGACATTGGGATGCACCAAACCACAGGCAACCACTTCTGTCCATTTTTCTTTTCGTTCTTTTCCTAATCCTGTGGCTACTTTCATTTCCATTTCAAAACCTGGCTCCACAAATGGAAAATGCCCAGGTCGCAAACGAAGTTCTACTTCTCTATTATATAACCCTTCAAGAAGAGTCTTAATTACTCCGACCAAGTCCCCAATAGTCAAATTTTTATCAACTACAATACAATCAAACTGATAAAAAGTATGGCCATGCGTAGCATCCAAGGCTTCGTTACGAAAGACACGGCCAATGTGAGCTGCTCGTAAAGGTACTCCGTGCTCTCTCATCTGACGAACTTGCATTCCAGAGACATGTGAACGCATTGTCCAGTGTGGATGACCTTTGATATAAAAAGTGTCTTGAGCGTCCCTTGCGGGGTGATGTTCGGGAATATTGAGTGCCTCAAAAATATAGTAATCACTCTCCACCTCTGGGCCGTCTTCAATAATAAAGCCCATTTTCTTAGCCACTTCTTCTAATTGCCACAAAGCCTGGGTGATAGGATGAAGATGTCCTCTTCTTTTTTTTGGTAATTTTGGCTGAGTGACATCAATTGACTCTGAAAGAGCAATATCATCCCAAGCTTTATTTTCCAAACTTGCTTTTTTGTTAGCATAAATATCTTCAAGCTCATTCTTTACTTCGTTGGACAGCTTGCCAAATTCTTTTCTTGCTACTCCAGACAAATCTTTCAAGCTCTTCATAATGGCCGACATCTCTCCAGATTTTCGTCCAAAAAAACGTTGGTAAACTTCGTCCAATTTCAAAGTATCATTAATTTCGTTAATTGATTTTTGAAATTCTTTTTTAAGTTGGTGAAGTTTTTCTTTCATAATATTATTGAATCAATTCTAACAAATAAGCAGAAAAATATAGCAATTTTGGTTTATAAATTATATATTATCTCCGACTTGTTTCTCCAGATGCCTCAACATGACTTTCACTCAAATAATCCTGCAACGTCTCTCCATGTCACTACCACGATCAATGCCATAAGTAGTACAAAGCCAACGGTATGGGCAATTTGTTCATATTTCAAAGGTATGGGACGTTTGAATATTTTTTCAATAGTAACAAATAATAATCTTCCACCATCAAGTGCTGGAATAGGCAAAATGTTAATCACAGCCAGACTTAATGATAGCATTGCTGTAATATTTATCAAATAGGCCAGCCCAAGACGAGCACTCTCTCCAACAATGACAGCGATCCCAACCGGGCCAGAAACATCAAAAGCTAGGCCCTGTCCAAGTATCAAATTCTTAATCAAAACCACAAACGCAAGAAATATATGGATAGTGGTAATCACTGCCCCAATAAATCCTCTATAAATAGCCAAATACCAAGGATAACGAATTTTTCCAGTTTCCACTACCGAGATACCAAGGCGAGCGGTATTTTCTCCTTCCAGCTGAACTGGTGTCATCGACAAACTAACCCTCTCCCCTACTCGCTCAATATCCACCGTAACATCTTGATTAGCACGTTCATTCACCAAACTAACTAATTGGCTGGCATCCACGATCTGTACTCCGTCCACAAAAAGAATCTTGTCACCAAATAAAATTCCGGCCAAATCGGCTGGCGATCCTTCTTCAATTTGTTGAGCTGTGACAAACGGTTCCTCTACGACAATTGCCTTAGGATCAGTCATTGATTCAGCATCCGCAGGCAGACCAATCATAAACCCAACACTAAGTAGTACTACAGCTAAAAGAAAATTCATAGTCACGCCAGCCACCAATACTAATGCTTTTTTCCAAAATTTGTGATAACCAAAACTATCTGGCTCGCTAGCCTTCTCACCATTTTCACCTTTGATCTTTACAAATCCACCAAGTGGAAGCCAATTAATAGAATAAACTGTTGCAGAATATTCCTCTTCACGCTCTTCCCCGCCCACAGTGTTGGCCAAAGTAGATTCTTTTTCCTTTTTCCTTAATTCTTTATCCTTCTTTTTAACCCAGACAATCTTCCCTGTCTTAAGGTCTTTATAAAATCCACAAGCGCGCGGTGGAAATCCAAATCCAAATTCGTATACCTTCATACCAGATTTACGAGCCACAATAAAATGTCCGAATTCATGAACAAAAACGAGAAGACCTAAAATAAAGATAAAAAGGATAACGGTCATCATAATAAGTTGACTAAAGCCATTAAATTAGCGTAAAATAGTAGTACTATTATTCCATACTTAAAGAAAAATGGCAAGGAAGTAATATGTTGCTCCATTGTCCTATTGTTTCATTGTTTTTTTACAATGGGTCAATAAGACAATAGGACAATTTAGTCCTGCAAAATATATAGCATATGTGGTTTGTAATCATAGGTATCGTAGCAGTCATTGCCCTCTGGGTCATCGGACTCTACAACGGTCTCATCAAATTATGCAATCGTGTCAAAGAAGCATGGAGTGACATTGACGTTCAATTAAAACGTCGCCACGACCTCATCCCCAATTTGGTCAACAGTGTCAAGGGATATATGACCCACGAACGTGAGCTTTTGGAAAATATTACCAAAGCTCGCTCCAATGCCATGGATGCCCAAAAGTCTGGTAATACAGCAGAACTTGCAAATGCCGAAAATATGCTCGGTGGCATGCTCGGAAAATTGCAGATTGCGGTCGAAGCCTATCCTGACCTCAAGGCGAATCAGAACGTAAGCCAGCTAATGGACGAACTAAGCGACACAGAAAACAAAATCCAAGCTTCACGCAGATTTTACAATGGTATGGTGCGCGACTTCAACACAAAAATGGAAGTCTTCCCAAGCAATATGGTGGCAGGTATGCTCAAATTCACCAAGTTTGAGTTCTTTGAGATAGAAGATACGAAAGAGAGGGAAAATGTGAAAGTGGAACTTTAAAAATTAACAATGCCTACAAGGCCAGCAAGACTTACACTATAGTAAGCCTTGTCAGCATTGTAAGCCCTTACTATATTATTACATTCACGTATGACTATAGAAAAAAATAATCAGAACAAAAAATCATTTTGGCTATTATTTGCCATTGCTGTGGGTATAACTATTATCATGCCATTACCGCGATATGCATGTTTTGATGGATGTCAATGGGCAGTCGCCTCTATACTTACAAAAGAAGGATTGATTTTTATATTTACAGGAATTTTCCTTGTTATACCTTTTTTATTGTCTTCAGGAATATATATCTTGTTGTTTACAGGTCTCCTCTCTTTTGTAGATAAAATCGTTATTTTTAATAAAACAAAAATACGATGGATGGTAGGTATAGTACTTGTAACACTCACTGGTACCCTCATTATAAACATAGCTGGATATCTGCTTGTACCACATGTAAAAACAGACATACAAAACCAAACATCATATATCAAAATAAAACAATCAATATCTATTGGTATGACAAAAACAGACGTCCGTGCTTTGTATCCAGATGCTGTACCAGATAGCTTCAAGGGCATTGTACCAGAAGATCCTGAAATAGAAGCAGACCCATTCATCGGAGCAAATGGTCTTGGGGGAGACTGTCTACGTATAGACATAATGAACGTGTGTTTCAAAGATGATAAGGTTTTTGGTTTATATTCTTTTGAAAAAAAATATCTCAAGATACATGACGACTACAAAAAAACATTAGCTACGTTCGATTTTTCAAATCCAGACACATGTGAATCATTAGATTCTGCGCCATATTATATGGGATACCCAAGTAAAAAAATCTGCTACAAAAATATAGCTCTTACAACAAATAATTCAGAATATTGTTATCGTGTAGAAAAAAATGGAGATCAAGATTGTTTGTCTGATCTAACACAGAAAACAGGAGATGAATCTTTATGTGAAGATATTGACTACAAAAAAAATAGACAAGCATACAGTAGATGCATCGTCACCGCAGCAACAAATAAAAATGACATATCATTATGTGATCAATTACAAGAAAAGAACATGACTTCTGAATACAAATTTTGTAAAGAAAATGTAATGAACTAATATAAAAACAAGTCCTATGTACTCCCAAATCGACTCAAACAAACGTAAAACTCTTATTCTCATCGCGGTATTCATCATCGTCATTCTTGGCATTGGCTATTTTTTGTCTGAATACATGAACTATGGCTATGGTATGATGGGGCTTGCTATTGTTGTATCAACTGGTATGACATTCGTCAGTTATTTCAAAGGTGACAAAATCGCCTTGTCTTCAACCGGTGCAAAAAAAATAACAAAAGAAGACAATCCGTATGTATATCGTATGGTAGAAAATCTATGTATCACGGCAGGCACACCAACGCCACGTGTCTATATTATTGACTCCCCTGCTTTGAATGCCTTTGCCACAGGTCGTGATCCCGAGCATGCGTCTATTGCACTCACGACGGGAATAATAAAGGCACTTGAAAATGAAGAGCTCGAAGGTGTCATCGCCCACGAACTTTCTCATATAAAAAATTATGACATTCGCGTCATGATGATTGTCGTCGTGCTGGTCGGTATCATTGCCATCATCTCAAATTGGTTTTTTCGTGCAAGACTATTTGGTTTTAGCGGACAAAAAAGCTCAAATGATCGCGGTGGTGGGCAACTCGGCACGATTATTATGGTTGTCGGCATTGTGCTTCTTATTCTCTCCCCTATCATCGCACAACTCATCCAGCTTGCAATTTCACGCAAACGTGAATATCTTGCAGACGCATCTAGCGCTCTTTTGACACGTTATCCAGAAGGTCTTGCACGTGCGCTCGAAAAAATCTCACAATCAACAGAACCTCTTCAAACAGCAAGTGCGGCAACGGCGCATTTGTTTATATCTAATCCTTTTAAAAAGAAAAAAGTAAGTGCTTGGTTTTCAACGCATCCACCGATTGAAGAAAGAATAAAACAGTTGAGAGGAATGGCATAAACTAATATAGAGAAAATCATGAGGATGGGCATAAAAAATCAAATATAAATAAAACCCTACACAAACACAAAAAACATCGCCCCCTTGTGAGCGATGTTTTTGTATATATGTATGAAGAATAATCAACGATCAGCAAATTTAATTTCTATGCCTTTTTCTTTAGCTGTTTCCAATAATTGTTTCAAAAGCGTTGAAGAAGGAGAGGCGATGCCTTCCACTTCTTTTTTAACTTGAGTATGCAAAATCACAAGTCGCGACAGTGAAACTCCAATATCACGTAAGACTTGTTCTTTTTGTTCAATAATACTTCCTACAATTTCTTTATTCGCAGCTTCTAAAATTTCTGGTGGTATTTCTCTTGCTTCAGAAGATGTTTTTTTATCCATACGACTACGTATTATCTAAATAAAAACTTCTATTCACCTCTAACAATACACCTATATATATGCAACCACAAAACCATCAGGTTATCCACAATCTGCAAACGACAGTATCGAAAAAAAAACGTATACTAGATCACATCACTAACCAAACCACTATGCGTCTTGCTATCCTCGTCATTTTCTTCACCCTCACCCTCGCTCTCTACGGTTGATGACTAATAAGTACCCAGCAAGACACACAAACAGTACAAAAGCCTCTCTGCCTGTTGAAGAAACACAACTTGTCGGTACGTGGGTAGAAACCTATACAGATGGTTCGAGTCGCAGTGTAACGTTGCGCGACGATCACACATTGATGTCAAAAAAAACCGAGCGGGGGGCAGATGGCCTTGCAACACCATATAAAAAAGAACAAATAGGTACATGGACATATGAAAATAATGAGCTTGTACTAAACACAAAAGATGCTACTATATTTATGACCTATCGTGTCAATACACAAGATGTCGTCGTGCCAGAACTTACTTATATAATGAACGAAAATAATATGATATTTAAAATGGTGACAGAATAACATATTATGTCGGCTGACTACCACATCATCAAAAATTTCAAAGCTAATTCGTCTATAGCAAAAAAAATATTTGCTAACATTATATTTTTATTTAGTAATATAAAAATAAAGTATCACGACAATTTACTTAATTACAGTGACTACAAAAAAGTAATAAAAATTCTCCGCAGAGGAGATATTGTGGTAACAGGATGTTTGAAATATGCCAGTTCTATTTTTATACCAGGGCCAGTCACTCATTCGATATTATATATATCAAAAAAAAGAATGATCCATGCTGTGGCAGACGGCGTTTCCACTATTACCATCAAGGAGATATTTCGCACTTATGATACTTTGGCTGTCTTGAGACCAAACATAAAAAGAGAAAATAAAAGAAAAGTAATTTATCAAGCAATCGGATTTGCAAAAAAACAGCTAGGGATCCCATTCAATTTTGATTTTCGCCCGAGGCAAGGAGAATTTTTTTGTACTCAATTGATCGACAAGGCTTACAAAAAGGCTGGCTTTGATATTGGAGCTTCCAATTCAGAAAAACAAAAAGACATCTTAGACCAAAATCTCTGGAAAATAAAAGATGTCATCTATCCAGTCGACCTGACTCAAGCAAAAAACTTAGATTTGGTATTCCTATCCCACAATTTAACAAAAAATAAAAAAGGAAATATTACAATTATTGAGAATTTCTAAATATACTACGTAAAATTGGTATTGAAACAGAATATATCTGTGTAAAACAAAATGGAGAGGATATTGAGCGTGCTGATATTATAAAATTTCTCAATTTTTTGTACCCAAAATACCGTCTACTCGGTTATGGCAACGCCCCCTTTAGCGATCCAATGGATGTCACCCTCACTCCAAAAAGTTATTATCCAGATTGGATTTTCTTACTATTACTTCAGACAAATTATAAAATAAACTTATGAAATTACCAAAAAATGCAAAATTGGTTTTTAAAGGAAATGTCTTTGATACTTATCAATGGGAGCAAAAACTTTATGATGGGTCAACAGACACCTTTGAAATGTTGAAAAGGCCGAATACGGTAGACGTTATTGCCACATCTGATAAACAGGTTTTCATAGCAAAGCAAGAACAGCCAATTAAAGGGAAATTCTTTTCCCTGCTTGGCGGAAGACAAGATGAAGGAGAAAGTTCACTAGAAACTGCCAAACGGGAACTTCTGGAAGAGGCAGGACTTGAGAGTAATGACTGGGAGCTGTGGCAAGTTTTTGAACCTTACACCAAAATTGAATGGGAAGTGTTTATCTACATTGCAAAAAATTGCCAAAAAGTATCTGCTCAAAATACAGATGCTGGAGAAAAAATAGAAGTCCTGGAACTCAGCTTTGAACAATTTGTCGATAAAGTAACAGAGCCTGGATTTGGCAGTCGTGAAACAGTTGAAGATTTTTTGAGAATGAAATTGGAACCAAAAAAGTTGGAAGAGTTTAGAAAAAAAATATTTTAAAAACTTCTTACACAGAAATAATATCTGAAATCTCCTTCACCCGCTCTTTCACCACATCTTCCGACATTGCTTCCAAATTCAACCTCACTACATCATCTGTGTTACTAGCCCGAACATTGAACCAATAGTTACCTAAATCAAAACTTAAACCGTCAAACTCCTGGGTTATATATTCTCTGTATTTTTTGTGTAGACGATCCAACACAGCACGCTTGTCAGGTACTTCAAAATTTATTTCACCAGAATGAGCATATTTCATAAGTGGTGCGATAAATTCACGAACCGTCTTGCCACTCTCAGAAATTTCTTTCAAAAATTGCAATACAACAACAGCTGGCATCTCAAAAAACCCAAAGTCAGCCTTGATAAAAAAATGTCCAGAGGATTCGCCAGAAAAAATAGCACCTTCTTCTTTTGATTTTTCTTTAATAAGCGAATGTCCAACTCTGGTCAAAAACGGTCGGCCACCTGCATCTAAAATCATGTCTTCAGTAATTTTACCAGGTCGCACGTCGTACCCGACAGCTCCGCCAGGATATTGACGAAGATATATCTGAGCCAATATGCCACGAACAATTGATGGCTCAACAGTCTTACCTTCATTATCTATAAAGAAAATACGATCAGAATCCCCGTCTAGAGCAATTCCAATATCGGCACTTATTTCTTTTACCCGTTTTTGTATGTCTCTATTATTTTCCTCTATAATCGGGTTGGCATCGTGATTAGGAAAATTGCCATCCAGCTCAAAATACATTTTATCTAGCTCGCATGGAAGATACTTAAAAAGTTCGTCCATCACCAAAGCCCCCATGCCGTTAGCATTGTCAACGACCACTTTCATCGGCTTTATTTTTGTAATATCAACCTGTGACAAAGCATAAGTCACTTCATCTTCAATAATACCGTCTTTCACTGAGACCGTCCCCTGTCTTTCAATCTTAGGAAATTCATTTTTTTCAACCATATCACGAATCTCCATGATACCACTCTCTCCACTAATTGGCCCAGCACATGGACGCACCATTTTGAATCCATTGTACTGTCCTGGATTATGAGACGCAGTTACTTGGATACCCCCGTCGTAAGCATACTTAGCCACGCCAAAATAAAATGTTGGTGTCGATGCCAGCCCAATATCCAAGATATCTATCCCCTGTTTATTCAAGCCACGAATTAACTCTGCTTTTAGGGGGTCTGAAGATGCACGCATATCTTGACACACAACAAGTGTCAAATCATCTTTTCTTTGGTCCTTTTTCATAAATTCAGCAAAAGCTCGTCCAAGTCTGTAAGCAAGTTCTTCTGTAACTTCTATACCGTACAGGCCTCGAATATCGTATGCTTTAAAAATATTGGTAGGAAAATTCATATATTTTATAACATTGGACAGAATACACAAAAGCTTATTCTGTCTACTTTGTTTATAATACTCAATTCTACTAAAAAACAAATTGCTAAACAACACAAATTAGTATATACTAATCACATCATGAACGCAAAAACCGACCTAACAAATCCAGGTTGTTTTGCTGATATAAATCTCTAAATTTTATTATACATCTCCAAAAATTATGGACACCGAACATCTCCTAGACAAACTAACAACCCATCTAAAAAATGTCATTGCCAAGAGTATCTCTAGCGCCGCTGAAAACAATCACCCAGATGTCATTCCGCTTCACATTTTTCTTGCCCTCAAAGAAGAAAAAGGTTCAATAGCCACCCAAATTCTAGAAAACCATAATATCAAAACAGAAGACATCTTGTCCCTTCTTTCTTCTCTTACAATACGGTCAAACGACCTCAAAAAACAATTAGGCCAAACTATCACCCTTACTTTGCCAAGCCTCAACACAACTTCCAAAAATGCTCTAGAAAAAGCTATGCTCCTCGCTTATGAACACGGCAATGGCTATGTCGGGACAGAGCACCTACTGTATGGTCTTATTAAAACCAATGATTTTTATATCCAAAAAATACTTCGTGAAGCAAAAATAAAAATAGCAGAATTGGAAGATCAAATAGCAGTAGTGGTCCAAAACATCAACCGCTTTCCTAGCATTGATGAAGTTGCTGAAGCTATGGATCAATTACACGAAGACATTGAGCCACACATGCCACCCCTTACACAACAAAACCAATCAACCAAACCAAAACAAAAAAATCACAGTCACAAACAACCTACCGCCCTAGAGACATTCACTACTGAACTTACTGGCAAAGAAATCCAGAGCAGATTAGACCCAGTAGTCGGTCGCAAAAAAGAAATCGAAAGATTAATTAATATTTTAGGACGAAGAAACAAAAATAATCCTGTCTTGGTTGGCGAACCTGGTGTGGGTAAGACTGCTATTGTCGAAGGCCTCGCAAAAAAAATACACAAAGGACAAGTGCCAGATATTTTGAAAAATAAAAAAATTCTTTCTCTTGATATGGCTCTCCTGATTGCAGGTACCATTTATCGTGGCGAATTTGAAGGTAGGTTGAAACAAATTATTGAAGAAGTCCAAATGAACCCAAATATCATTCTTTTTATCGACGAAATTCACAATATCATTGGGACTGGATCAAACCAAGGTACAATGGATGCCGCTAATATTTTAAAACCAGCTTTAGCTAGAGGACAACTGCATTGTATTGGTGCGACCACAATTGATGAATATAAGAAGCACATCTCTTCTGATCCTGCACTGGAGCGCAGATTTCAATCCATCGATATCGAAGAACCTTCAAGAGATGAGGTTTTAGAAATTTTGGAGGGCATAAAAACTCAATACGAACAATTCCACCATGTCCAAATTTCTCCAAAAACAATAGAATGTGCGGTAGATCTGAGTATCAAATACATTCACGACAATTTTTTGCCAGACAAAGCAATCGATCTGTTGGACGAAGCTTCTGCTTCTGTCAAGAACAAACAAAAAATGCACCCCACCCAAAAAAAAATAGAAAAAATCAAAAAAGAATTGGAAAAAAGTATTGAATGCAAAGAGCAGGCAATTTATGCTGAAGAATTTTCTGCAGCCATGGACTTGAAAAAACAGACAGAAGTATTGCAAAAACAAATTGCATCTCTCGAAAAAAAAATTGCTAATACCAAATCCATTCCCAAAAAGCCAATCACTCCAGACAATATTGCCGAAGTACTTGGTAAAAAATTAAATATAGATCCCAAAGTTCTAACCACCGATACTTGGAAACAATTGGAGATACTGAATAAAAAAATAAAACAACAAATTTTTGGGCAAGACCAAACAATTGAACAAATCATCCAATCCCTCAGACAATCACATCTTGGCCTAAAATCACCAAAAAAACCTTTTGCTTCTTTTTTGTTTGTTGGCCCTAGTGGAGTAGGCAAAACCAAGTTGGCCAAGACACTGGCTACAGAAATGTACTATGACGAAAAAGCTCTAATCAAACTCGATATGAGTGAATTTGCCGAACAACACGGTATCTCCAAACTCCTTGGGTCGCCTGCTGGATATATTGGTCACAAAGAAAGAAATCATTTTACAGACCAAATCAAAAGAAGACCTTATTCAGTAGTACTCTTTGATGAAATTGATAAGGCACATCCAGATGTTGTCCGTCTTCTGCTTCAAATTTTGGACGAAGGTGAGTTGACAGATAGCACTGGCAAAAAAATAAATTTTTCTCACGCCACCATTATCCTCACTTCCAATATTGGAGCAGAACTATACAAATCACATGGTATTGGTTTTGGACATTCTAAAGACAAAGAGACTGCAGAAGTAAAAAAAGAAATCAAATCTGCTATCAATTCTAGACTGAAAGAACAATTTGGTGCTGAATTACTCGGCAGACTAGATCAAATTTGTTTTTTTTCTACATTATCACAAGAAACCCTAAGACAGATTATCCAAAATAGAATCGAGTCAATAAATGAACAGCTAACAAAAAACGATATTCAGATTTCATCAGAAGAATCTACTGTTAACAATATTATAAAAAATTCTTACAATGAAGACACTGGTGCCAGGATTATCGAAAGTGCTCTAGAAAAAATTATCAGTGAAGCTGTGGCAAAATTATTACTCAAAAAAACAACCAAAACAACATATACTTTAAAACGTGTGGCCGAAGAATACAAACTAGTCTAATAAACTATGGTAGCAAATCGAGTGCACAACAGAGGTGGTAAATTAAATACTGCTCCAAAAAAAGCAACTCCTCTTGTGAATGATGGCCAAGATCTACCAAGCAAAGAAGGATCAGGTAAGGAAGAAAAAAGAACAGAGCCACCTCGTCGATCGATACCAAACACAGTGCCAAGAACTACTTCAACTAATGATAGTGGGCAAACTCCCAGAACCCAAACTCCTGGACAAAAAGCCGCTGAAGAAAAAAGAAGAAGAAGAAAGGAAGCAAACAAAAAAACAAAGCAACAAAGAGGTAAAGAAAAAAAAGCCAAAAGAAAAGAAAACCAATCAAGAGGAAGACAACCAGAGACAGCCAAAACAGCAACAGACAAACCTGTCACCCAAACAGACCCTAAAGAAGATGCTCGTTCTACTGCACAACCCCCGCCATCGTCTGCAACTCAACCAACGACACAACAACCTCAACAATCAAATCAATCAACTAGTAACGAAAGACCAAACATGCCTGGCGGTCGATCTAACTTTTGGGGTGATAATAAATGGGCTCAAGCTGCTGATAATCTTGACGATACACCAAGTGGTGAGTTGTTGCCGGCTAATGGTGTACCAAATACAAGGCCTCAAGGAGCCACAGACCAAACAACCAACAATACTGGCACTGGAGGCAAACCGCCTGCCAAAAATGTGGGTGAAAATGTTGATGCTACGCAAATACCTGGAGCAAACAAACCAAAAAATGGAAGTCCCAAAGGACAGCCTGGTGAACAACCAGGAGCAGAAGCTCCGGAAGGTGAAAATGGTTCTAAAAAAGAAGACAATCCTACCAATAAAGATAATACTAACAAAAAAGATGAAGGTCCAGAAGATATATCAGCAGAACCACAAAAACCAGGAATTCCTGGTGGATCAGCTAGCAGATGGAATGACAAAGATTGGCAACAAGCTGCTGATAATCTTGACGATACACCAAGTGGTGAGTTGTTGCCGGCTGATGAGAAACCAGAATCTGGTAAAGATGAAAAGTCTGAAAACGAAGAGAAGCCAGATGAAACAAACCCAGCAGATGATGCAGATAATAGCACTCCACCACAAGATGATAGTGCTGACGAAGATGACGACGAAGACGGTGGACAAGGTCTAGCAGGAATGGCTAGAGGTCTGCCTGGTCAAGATGATTTTTTTGATGAGGATGAGGAAGGGCCAGAGTCAAATCCTGTTCCGGATGCTGGTGATGAGGGTGGTGAAGAAGACAGAAAAGATACTGATGACAAAAAAGATGGAGATGTAAGAACAGACACCCCAAGTAAACCCCGAGGTCCAGCCAGTATGTGGGGTGACAAAGATTGGCAACAAGCTACTGATAATCTTGACGATACACCAAGTGGTGAGTTGTTGTCGGCTGATGAGAAACCAGAAGGA
>PFPK01000005.1 GCA_002793015.1 Candidatus Magasanikbacteria bacterium CG_4_10_14_0_2_um_filter_37_12
TAGACCGCTTTCTTTGTCACTATCCCTTGACGATGCCTGTATAAACCGAGTGTGATAATGTCTACTATACTGATTGCCAATTTTCGACCTGTTGTTGCGTGTAACGTATGTAGATGTAATACTTTGGAAAACCGCTCAACCACTTCACGAATATTATTGTATATATTCATCGATAGTTTCATAATGTGGTTTTAATGGTTTGTCTTTCGACCATTCCATTATACCGCATTATGAAGCTTTTGAGGAGTTTCGTAATTCAAAGTAATGAATAAAATCATCTGTCAATTTTTTATTATATGACATCCGTCGAACACTACCTACAATCTCACAATATTATATACACCTTGCATACTCACGAGGCGGTTTTTACGTGTGAGGAAGCAGAAAAACATTGTGCAGATATTCCAGGACTGGCGTGTAAAAATTTGTTTTTGAGAAATAACAAACATAGTAGATTTTTTCTTCTTGTTTTGCCTGCAAAGAAAAAGATGGATATAAAAAAGTTTGGTGAAATAGTAGGGGAGAAGAATAAGCTTTCGTTTGCCCATGCAGATGAGCTTAAAGAAAAATTACAGCTTGATCCCGGTTCAGTGTCTGTGTTTGGTATTTTGAATGATGATAAACATGAAGTAGAATTGTATATAGATAAAGACGTGTATGACGCAGACATCGTTACATTTCATCCAAATGTGAATACCGCGACGCTTGAATTATCACGGGAGATGTTTCATAGATTTTTGGATATGATTGAATATGGTGAGAATATTGTCATTTTATAATAATGAGACAAATATTAGACAAATACTGAACGAATATTAAACAATTATTATGATATACCATATAAAAAACTTTCTATATGTGTAACATAATATTTAGTATACTTTTTATATTATTTTTTGGAGGTAGATACCTATGGCTATGCTTGAAGACAACATAAAGAAATTTCCTCAAGCACCTGGCATCTATCTCTTCTACAACTCTAAAAAAGAATTGATTTATGTCGGGAAAGCGACTTCACTTCGTAGTAGAGTGCAAAGTTATTTTCGTGGTGTGCGGTCGTTGCGACCGATTGAACAGACGATGCACGAAGTTACAGATATAAAAATAAAACAAACTGATTCAGTGTTGGAAGCTGTTATTCTAGAAGCAAATTATATTAAGAAATTTCAACCGAGGTATAACGTAGATGGGAAAGACGATAAGTCATGGAATTACATTGTTATTACTGATGAAGAGTTTCCTCAAGTGAAAACTTTGCGTGCTTATGAATATAATAATATGTACGAACATACGAAACGTATGAAATTACGAAATGAAAGAGATAATTTTTTGTATGTATTTGGGCCATATCCGGGACTTAAAACAAGAGAAATGATGAAACTGTTGCAGAGGTTATTTTACATCTCCGTTTGTAAGCCTTGTCAGTCTTGTAAGCCTTGCAGGCCGTGTTTATACAGACAAATGGGTCAATGTCTCGGCGTATGTATAGGAGAAATTAGTTCAAAAGAATACAAACAAAAAGTTATCAGACCTCTTGTTATGTTTTTGCGGGGAAATAAAAGTGGTGTAATAAAAAAAATGGAACGCGAAATGAAGCGTGCAGGTAAAGATGAAAATTTTGAAGAAGCAGGAAGGTTGCGAAATCAAATTATTGCATTGAATAGGATTCAGGATATTGCATTATTAAACAAGTCTTTTTTTCTAGATAAAAAATTTCAAATTTCAAATTTCAAATTTCAAATTGATCGAATAGAGGGTTATGACATTTCCAATTTCGGGTCATCGGGGAAGGTTGGGTCAATGGTGGTATTTGATATGAACGGTCCAGTGAAAGCAGAGTATAGAAAATTTAAAATTAAAAATGTAAAAGGACAAAGTGATGTGGATTGTTTGGAGGAGGTTTTGAGTCGTCGATTGAAGCATGCGGACATACGAATTACGAATGATGCGAATAAAAATATGTGGCTTCTTCCAGACATCGTCCTTATTGACGGCGGGAAACCACAGGTTGGGGTAGCAAAAAAAGTTTTGGCGAGGTATGGTATGGATATTCCAGTCATCGGCATCGCAAAAGGTCCTGAGCGCAAGAAAAATGAGTTTATATTTGGTTCGCAAGAGAGGTTGTTTATAAAGTGGGTGAATGGGAACCATGATTTATTAATTCAGGTGCGAGATGAAGCTCATCGGTTTGCCATAACATATCAGCGGAAGTTGAGAAGACTGTAGTCTGGTATTATTTCTATAGTATGATAAAGTTATTTTATTACTTAAAATAAAATTATGGATCCAGTAGAATTTCACAGACAATTGAGGGGAAAAATTGAAGTAATCTCACGCACATCCATATCTTCTCGTGCTGAGCTTAGCTTGGCCTATACTCCTGGAGTAGCAGAGGCTTGCTTGGCTATAGTGGGCAATCTAGCTGAAGTATACAATTTGACAAGAAAGAACAACATGGTGGCAGTGGTGACAGACGGTAGTGCTGTTTTAGGACTTGGTAATATTGGCCCAGAGGCTAGCTTGCCAGTGATGGAAGGGAAAGCAATTCTTTTCAAAGAATTTGCTGATGTGGATGCCTTTCCTATTGCTCTCAAAACTCAAGATGTTGACGAGATCGTGCGTACAGTAGAATTAATTTCTCCCATGTTTGGCGGAATAAATTTGGAAGATATCAGTGCACCACGTTGTTTTGAGATTGAAGAACGCTTGAACAATTTATTAGACATTCCAGTTTTTCATGATGACCAACACGGTACAGCAATTGTAGTTTTGGCTGGGTTGTACAACGCTTTTAAGGTTGTCGGAAAAGAGATTGACCAAGTTACGGTCGTCATAAATGGAGTAGGCGCCGCTGGTATTGCTGTAACGAAGTTACTTTTTTATGCTGGTGTAAAAAAAATTATTCTAGTAGATTCGAAAGGAATAATTTATGAAGGACGAGATGACCTAAATTCTATCAAAGAAGAAATGTCCAAAATCACTAATCCAGAAAAGCGTACAGGCAATCTAGCTGAAGCTGTTCATGGTACTGATGTGTTTATTGGTGTGAGTAAGCCTGGGCTTCTTACTCAAGAAATGGTTAAGACTATGAATGACAAATCAATAATTTTTGCAATGGCTAACCCTACACCAGAGATCATGCCTAATTTGGCTCATGGAGCTGGAGCGATGGTCGTGGCCACTGGGCGGAGTGATTTTCCCAATCAAATTAATAATGTCCTAGCTTTCCCTGGAATTTTCCGAGGACTTTTTGATGGTCACATCAGACAAGTGACAATGGATATAAAATTAAATGTCGCTCGGGCTTTGGCTGATTATGTCAAGAATCCACGTCCTGATTGCGTTATTCCAGACACATTGGACAAAAATGTGAGTGGTGTTGTTGCTGAAGCTGTGAAGAATAGTAAAAAAAATATAATAATTTTATGAAGCGGAAAATGCAGTTTATTATTTCTTACCAATGTAAGTAGCAGAGTATACATTAGTAAATGAACGACCCCGCAGCAAGCTGACGGGGTATCCATCAAGGAAGTATTCTTTGAAAAACCTACGGTTTCTCAAACTCTTCCCTGCAAGGAAACCCCAGAGCAAGCTCATGGGGAATATACTGATTAAATTATAAAATAAATTGGTGTGCTTAGGAATAAATAAAAAACAACGCAGATAAATACTATATAAGAGGGAAAAGCATGAAAATTGCTAGACCGGCCTTTGAAAAAAAATACTACAATACGGAAAAGACCACCAATTTTAAATGTTTTAAGTGTGGATACACTCATTGTGATGTGGGGGAACTTAGGGCGGCTGGTGGATTTTGGTCTAAGATTTTTAATATTCAAGGGCGTAAATTTAACACTATATCTTATACTAATTGAGGCTTTACAGAAGTGTATGATGGTGGCAAGTCTAGTAAAGGAGTAAATGTCTTGGATTTTTTGACAAACTAATTTTAAGTTAAAATCACAGAAAACGACATAATTAGGTCGTTTTTTTGTTTTTGAAAATATTAAACATAACAAATATGTGGATAAACGGTGGGTAAGTATGGTTGCAGATGTTAGCAAAGTGGTATACAATGGTTCCATGTGGGGAAAAGTGGGGACTAGGCTTTACCTGTAATTACGCAGGATAAGACGGATAAATAAAGTGCTTGTCTATTTATCCACCTCACTAAAAAATTGTTAGTATGTTTATCGGAGAATACTCCCACAACTTGGACGATAAGGGACGCCTCGCTATTCCAAAGAAATTTCAGAGCGTTCTTTCCAAAGGTGCAGTGGTAACTCGCGGTTTAGACAACTGTTTGTTTTTGTACACTAGCAGTGAGTGGAAAAAATTGGCTGACAAATTGGCCAACTTACCTTTTTCACAAGCTAAGAGTCGAGCTTTTGCACGTCTGATGCTGGCTGGAGCTATGGACATTGCAATTGACAAACAAGGTAGAGCGATTCTTCCAGAATATTTGCGTACTTTTGCTGGTCTTAAAAAAGAGATAGTCGTGGCAGGTCTATACAACCGCCTCGAACTTTGGGACCAGAAAAAGTGGAGTGAATATACCAAAAAGACTGAAAAAGAAAGCGAGAAGATTGCCGAAGAGATGTTTGATCTTGGTATCTAAGATTCGAGTTTTGGTTTAAAACAAACGAGTCGAAGATCTCAGACGTTGGTTTTTATGTATGGCACCGACGTCTGAGGTCACTTTTATTACTAAGATACAAGAAATAATTTCTAAATAAACTTTAATTTTTAAATTTTTGATTTGTTTGAAAATTGTTTCTCGCACGTTCACATTTATGTAGTTTTAGTGATAGAACAATGAACGACCCCGCAGCAAGCTGACGGGGTATCCATCAAGGAAGTATTCTTTGAAAAACCTACGGTTTCTCAAACTCTTCCCTGCAAGGAAACCCCAGAGCAAGCTCATGGGGAATATACTGAGTTAAATATTTTTTTATGTTACGTCACAATCCTGTTCTTTTAGAGGAAGTTTTAGAATCATTACAATTGAAACCAGGAATGAATATAGTAGATTGTACGCTTGGTGACGCTGGACATTCTGAAAAGATTTTGACAGTCACTAGCCCAAACGGCAAATTGCTTGGCATTGACGCTGATCCAGAATCATTGCTCAGATCAAAACAATTTTTGTACAGGTTTGCAGATAGAATATTTTTTGAAAGAAATAATTTTGAAAATCTAACAAAAATAATCAAAACAAATGGTTTTTCTCCGATTGATGGAATTTTGATTGATCTTGGTTGGTCTAGCCCTCAGTTCAAAGAAAGAGGCCGAGGATTTTCTTTTCAAAATAGAGACGAGCCATTGGATATGCGTTATGATATGCGATTGAAATGTGTTCATTTAGAAGATAACCCGCCTTTGTCATTTGATAGTAAACCTCTGTATGGAAAATGTACTGCGGCAGAACATTTGAACAAAAGAAATGAAACAGATTTGGAAAAGATATTTCGAGAATACGGAGAGGAAAAGTTTAGTAAGGAAATTGCTCGTTTGATAATAGAAAAAAGAGAAAAATTTGTGCTCGAGACAGTAGGTGATCTAGTCGATATTATTCTTGAAGTTTACAGAAAAGAATTTAAAATTGAAGATAAAAACAAGATTCCCTGGATTGGTGGTCTGCATCCTTCTACGAAGATTTTTCAAGCACTGCGTATTGCTGTTAATGACGAACTTGGTGTGATAGAGAGAGTTTTGCCTCAAGCAATTCAATTGCTGGCAAGGGGTGGACGGTTGGCTGTTATTTCATTTCACTCTTTGGAAGACCGGATTATCAAGCATTATTTTAAATCAGAACAAGGCAAGACTGTCAATGTAATTACAAAAAAACCGATTGTGTGCAGTGATGAAGAACACAAGGCCAATCCGAGAGCAAGGTCTGCTAAGTTGAGAGTAGTTGAGAAGATCTAGTTGACAATCAGTAAATAATTAGTAAGTTTATACCTTCAAAACAGATACTATGAACGCCTATCTAATACAAAAACCAACACTAAGACAAAAGAAACAAGCTGTCCAAAAATGGTTGGTTAGTAGATCTTTTCGGGCTATTCTGATTATGCTTATGGTAGTCTTTGGTGTGTTATATCTTTTCCAAACTAATGCTGTGTCCACCAAAGGATTTGATATTAGTCATTTGGAGAAACAAATTGTGGAATTAGAAAGAGAGACAAGAAAGTTGGATGTAAAAATTGCTGAATATCGTTCTATTAATTCTGTCCAAGAAAGATTGAGTACATTAAATTTAGTGGCTACAAACAGTGTTGAGTACTTGACACCAGTTGGTACAGAAGTTGCTTTTAGATAATACTGATTATAATATAGATTTGTAGGTTGGAGATTCTCAGGTTCTATGGGAGTTTTTTTGTTTTTGTGGTACAATTTATTTAAGTGTTTATGTGTCTAGATTTTTCTATATTATGTTTTTTCTTGTTTTACAAAGATTAATTATTCAGTTGGTACTGGATGTCTTGTATTTTTCGGTGTGGTGGTATTCGGTGGGTGTGATGCGTTTTGGGGTTGGTTTAGGTCATATTTTTCAAGATGTAAATGTTTATCTTGCGCCTTTGCTATGGTTGAGGAACATGTTTGTGCCGATGTTTGGACAGACTGACATTCAGGGCAGGCTCATGAGTATTTTTATTAGATTTTTTAATACCATCTTTAGATTGATTGTTTTGTTATTTTTGGCTGTAATACTTTTGGTAGTGTTTGTTGCGTGGTTGATTTTTCCAATTTTTGTAGCATACATGCTTTCTTTATCAGTGGTTGTCGTCTAAAAAATATGCAGTTTCCTACTCAAAAAAAATTACCTCTATTGGGTTGTAGCCAGTGTGATAACACAGGGTACAACGGTTGGAGTGGTTGCACGGTTTGTCGCAAATATGGCATGGCTTATAGTGTGCGTGGAAAGCTTCTGTATTGGGGGCGTCCATTGACTAGCTATCATATCGCTCTACGAAGAGCTACATTTTTTTTGCATAAGTTTGAACTTTTTGGGTCAATTATTTTTGGATTAGGTTTTTTTGGATTTTTTTTATGGAGAATTAAGACTGGAAACTTATGGCTAGATTTGTTTTCTATTGAGTATTGGAAAAGTGATCCAGGAGTTACCCAGGCTTTTTTGTGGCTAGCTATTTCTGTTTTTGCTTTTTTTGTCTATCGGTTGATTTCCAATCACAAAAAAGTGGAGATAGTGGAGAACTATTCTTATGATGCTACGGAAGGAGAAGCTGGCAGTGTTTTGGTAGAGTGGGCAGATGCAAAAAGGTTTGCTAGAAAAAACAAAAAAGATATTTCCAAAGTTTTTACAGAAGAAGTCATTCAAACTATTGAAAAATCTTTTGGGGTTGCCAGGCATTATAAAAATGAGCATGTGAGTGTTTACCATTTATTTTATGCTCTTTTGTCTGTCGGTAGTATTGGCGGGGTATTTGCTAGATTGAGTATACCAGCTAAGCAGCTGCAGGCTCATGTGGCCAAAAAATTTTTAGATAATAATGTTGGTAAGAATGATGATTTGTCACAAATTTTATTTCATGCTTACGATTATGCTTATGAAGCTAAACAAGAGTATGTTCATGTGACTGAGCTTTTATATGCTGTGGCGATGCAGTCGGAAAAGATTCAAGAACTACTTTATGATCTCAAGGTGGACAAACAAAAGCTGGTCAATGTGATCGAATGGTTACGTATTGGTGAAAGATTGAGAGAACAGCATAAAAAATTTAGAAAAGCAGCCTCTCGTCGTAGCAAATATGGGATGGATCGGGCGATGACTGCAATCGCCACACCATTTCTCAATAAGTTTAGTCAGGATTTGACGTTGGCTGCTAAGTTTGGACAATTGTATCCATGCGTGGCCAGAGAAAAGGAGATTGATCAGCTTTTTCGAATTATTGAGGGTGGGGCGAAAAGTGCTATTTTGGTTGGTCAACGTGGTGTAGGTAAGATGAGTATTGTGGAAGGGATTGCCCAGAGAATGATAGAAGATGATGTGCCAAATTTGTTGAAAGATAAGAGGCTGGTACAGATTTCTACTTCTTCGCTACTTGCTGGCACGACTATGAGCGGTGCTCAACAAAGATTGATTCAGATTATGAATGAAGTGTCCAGGGCCAAAAATATTATTTTATTTATCAACAATTTGCATGATCTTATTGGGGCGGGAGCCAATGGTGGTGGAGAAGGATTGGATGTCTCGGAAACTTTGGCGGAGTTTTTGGGTACAGATCGTTTCTTTTCTTTTGTCACTACTACGATAGAAGGTTTTAATAAATATATTTTGGATTCAGAAATTGCTCAGACTTTAGTGCGAGTAGACATCAATGAAATGGATGAAAATCAGGCTATTCAAGTTTTGGAATCAAAAGTTGGTATCACTGAATACAAACACCAAGTTTTCTTTTCATATGACGCTGTTGCCCAAGCTGTGAGATTGGCAGTGAAATTTTTACATGATAAAAATTTACCTGAAAGTGCGATTGAACTTATGACTGAAGCAGCCACACACACCAGAAGCAAGCGAGGCAAAAATCAACTGGTTACAGAAGAAGACGTAGCGACCATAGTGGGTAGTAAGACTGGTATACCAGTGACGAGTATTTCCGAAGATGAATCTAGTAAGCTTCTCCGTTTGGAAGATGAGATGCACAAGCGAATGATTGGCCAAAATGAAGCTGTGGTTCTCGTGGCTAGTGCACTCAGGAGAGCTAGGGCTCAGATGCGCTCAGAGAAGCGCCCGATTGCTAATTTTCTTTTCCTTGGACCTACTGGTGTTGGTAAGACTGAATTGGCCAAGACGATTGCTAGTGTATACTTTGGTGGTGAAGAAAGAATGATTAGAGTGGACATGAGTGAATACCAGGATAAGAGCGGTATCTATCGTCTAATTGGTCAGCTTGGTCAACAGGGTACGGGATTTTTGACAGAGACGGTTCGTCAAAATCCATTTTCGTTGGTTTTACTAGATGAAATGGAAAAAGCTGATCCCGATATTCTCAATTTGTTTTTGCAAGTTTTTGACGACGGACGATTGACTGATAGTGTTGGTAGGGTCATTGATTTTACCAATACAATTATTATTGCTACCAGTAATGCTGGGACTTCTTATATCCAAGATCAGATTAAGAACGGTGTGGATATGGAGAGCCTTAGGAAAGATATTGTCAGCGGAGAGTTGAAAAAATATTACAAACCAGAATTTCTCAATCGTTTTGATGGGATAGTATTGTTTAAGTCACTAAATCGAGAAGAAATCAAACAAATTGCTGGCCTGATGTTGAAGAGAGTGGAAAAGGACTTGGCTATCAAGGGCATTGAGATGCGTGTCGAAGATTCTGCTCTAGAGTCGTTGGTTACAGTCGGGTTTGATCCAGAGTTTGGAGCTAGACCAATGAGGCGTGCCATACAAGATAAAGTTGAAAATCAACTGGCTGATTTGGTTTTGGGTGGAAAGCTGAATCGGAGAGATGTTGTGGTGCTTGGTGAGGGGTGTAAAGTAAGAGTGGAGAGAAGTGGTTAATTTTTTGATTAGTTTTTTATGCAGTATATCGGTTATTTTATTTTTGCTTTTTTTCTTTCTCTTTTTATCACTGCTATTGTTCGGATGGTGATGCAAAAATACCACATTGTCGATATCCCTAGGACAAAAACGAGAAAGATTCACAAAAAGAAAATTCCTCTTGGCGGTGGATTGGCTATTTTTATTAGTTTTTTTCTAATTATTTTTTTGTTACTTTCCAATAGTTTTGGGCAAGAAATATTACCAAAGCATATCTGGGGGCTATTTTTTGGAGGTCTGGTGTTGATGGTTGGTGGGATACTTGACGATAAGTATAATCTTAAGGCTAAATATCAAATTTTGTTTCCCATTTTAGCGGCATTGACTGTCATCCTGTTTGGTATTGGTCCACATGAAATTACCAATCCGTTGGGTGGTGTGTTTACTCTAGATCAATGGGTATTGTCAGTAGGTACATTGGGGAACTGGGTGGTCCTGGCGGACACGTTAGTTTTTTGTTGGCTGATGGGCATGATGTTCACCACCAAATTTCTCGACGGGCTGGACGGGTTGGTGACTGGCGTAGTTAGTATTGGGGCGATGATGATTTTTTTTCTTAGTTTACAAGCACAATGGTACCAGCCTGAAGTTGCCCTGTTTTCCATTGTTTTTGCTGGTTGTTGTCTTGGTTTTCTGGTTTGGAATTGGCATCCGGCTAAAATATTTCTTGGCGAGGGCGGAAGTTTATTCACAGGATTTATGATTGGTTCCCTAGCTATTATATCTGGTGGAAAAATTGCCACTACACTTTTGGTCATGGGAATTCCAGCTCTCGATGTCATTCGTGTTATAATGAGAAGAATTCAAAAGAAAAAGCCTATTCATATCGGGGATAACGAACATTTACATTTTAAATTAATTGAATCTGGATTGACTCAGAGACAGGCCGTGTTACTGATGTACGTTATTTCATTTTTGTTTGGGGTGACGACGCTCTTTTTGCAAAGTAGCGAGAAATTGGTTGCTTTGGTATTTTTGTTTATTTTGATGTTGTTATTGGGGGTGTGGTTTGGGAAGAAATCAAGATAATTAAAATCGTCATTCCGTTGTGTTCCATTCCTCGTAATGACTAAATTTTATATGAAAGAAAAAATAGAAATTGGTAAAATTGGATTGATTTTTTTGGCTATTTTTTTTGTGGCCTTTGTGGTTTTGCAGTTTTGGCAATACAGATTATCTGTGGAAAAAGTATTTTTGAAGGGAGAAATCCTCAATGTTTGGGTGCCAAAAACCCTCAGACAAATGTACAAAGGTCTGGGTGGTAAGAAGAATTTGGAGGAAAATCAAGGTATGCTGTTTGTATTTGGGTTTCCTGACCGTCATGGTATTGTGATGCGAGATATGAATTTTCCTATTGATATTGTTTGGTTGGATAGAGGAGAAGTGGTAGACTATGCTCCTGGTGTAGAGACAGAAGATGTTCCAGAAGCTCAATTGAAGGTCTATCAGCCTCGAATTGACTCTACTATGGTGTTGGAGCTTCCAGCTGGCTGGGCTCTTGCTCATGAGCTCAAGATAGGAGATCGGATGTCCCTTGTGGAGGGATGACTTGACTTATCAGCTTGATTGAGGTAAACTATTCACGTTTCCTATACACTATAACCTAATACATAAATAATCTAAAAATATGTTTGCAGTTATTCAGACCGGTGGTAAGCAATACCTGATCAAATCCGGTGATGCTCTAAAAATTGAAAAACTTGATGTTGAGCCTGGTCAAGAAGTTGTCTTTGATAAGGTGCTTCTTTTGGCTAAGGAAG
>PFPK01000010.1 GCA_002793015.1 Candidatus Magasanikbacteria bacterium CG_4_10_14_0_2_um_filter_37_12
AATATAAAGGCAAAAAATTAAAAGATTTGCCAGACATTAATTAAAATAACATGAAAACTAAAAAATCCAAACAAATTGCAATTTTTGAAGGAAAAAATATAAGACGACAATGGGATGATGAAAAAGAGCTTTGGTATTTTTCGGTTATAGATGTCGTGGAAGTTTTGACTGGAAGCACAATCCCGCGTCGCTACTGGTCAGATTTAAAAGGTAAATTAAAAAATGAAGGAAGTGAAGTGTACGAAAAAATCGTACAGTTGAAAATTACTGCTGAAGACGGAAAAAATCGCGAAACAGATATGGCTGACACAGAAATGATGTTGCGTATTATTCAATCAATTTCATCTCCCAAAGCTGAGCCTTTTAAACTTTGGCTTGCTAGTGTCGGGTATGAAAGATTGGAGGAAACAGCAGACCCAGAGCTGGCGATTAACCGCGCGCTTAAGACATATTTGCGAAAAGGATATAGCAAGGAATGGATAAACCAGAGGTTGAAAAGCATTGAAATTCGTAAAGCTTTGACTGATGAATGGGAAATGCGAGGAGTGAAAGAGGGGTTGGAATTTGCTATTTTAACCGATGAAATTACAAAAGCTTGGACCGGAATGACAACGAAAGATTATAAAAAATTAAAAGATTTAAAAAAAGAAAATTTGAGGGACAATATGACGAATTTGGAATTGGTTTTGAATATGTTGGCGGAAACGGCGACAACGGAAATTTCCGGAAAACGCAAACCCAAAAATTTTGATGAAAATAAACAAGTGGCGAAAGAGGGAGGAGGCGTAGCGGGCAATGCCAGAAAAGAAATAGAAAGTAAGACAAATAAGAATGTGATTACGGGCAAAAATGCAACGCAGTTAAAACTTAAAAATAAATAATATGAAAATAGATTTACACAAAATAAAAATTTCTGAAGTCGTGAAAGACTACAAAGACAGCGCCGAAGAAGGCGTTAGTGCATATGGCGGTAAATTGGATATTCGTCCAAAATATCAAAGAGAGTTTGTGTATAGCGGAAAACAACGAGATGAAGTAATCAGAACTATCAAAAATGGCTTTCCTTTGAATGTGATGTATTGGGTGAAAAAAGAAGATGGAAATTTTGAAGTGCTTGATGGGCAACAGCGAACAATTAGTCTTGCCCAATTCGTAAATGGAGATTTTTCAATTGAATTTAATGGTAGAATTGCGATGTTTCATAATTTAACCAAAGAAGAGCAGGATCAGATTATGAATTATGATTTAATGATATATCACTGTGAGGGAAATGATAAGGAAAAGCTTGATTGGTTTAAAATTATAAATATCGCTGGTGAAAAATTATTTCCTCAAGAATTACGAAACGCTGTCTATACTGGTTCGTGGCTTTCTGACGCAAAACTAAAATTTAGTAAGTCAAATTGTGCAGCATATTTATTATCTAATGATGGTGGCGCATTAATTACCGCTAAATTAAATAGGCAAGAATATTTAGAAATCGCATTGTCATGGATTAATAATGGCGAAATAGAAGAATATATGGCACAACATCAACATGATAAAAATGCAAATGATTTGTGGCAATATTTTCAAAATATAATTCCTTGGGTACGAGGAATTTTCCCTAATTATCGGAAAGAAATGTCAAGTGTAAATTGGGGCGAATTATACAATCAGTTTAAAGATAAAAAATTTAATTCCCAAAAATTAGAAATTGAGATTACCAAACTTATGCAGGACGAAGATGTGACTAAAAAGTCTGGCATATATCCTTATGTTTTAACAAGACAAGAAAAATATTTGAATATTCGTACATTTACAGATAAACAGAAGAGAGAATCATACGAAAAGCAAAAAGGTGTTTGTGTGGTATGTAAAGAAAAATTTGAGTTAGCAGAAATGGAAGCCGACCATATAACACCATGGCACGAGGGTGGAAAAACAACAGACAAAAATTGTCAGATGTTGTGCAAAGAGTGTAATAGAAGAAAATCTGGTAAGTAAAATTATGAAAGTGCACAGGATCGATTGGCAGGACTATTGATATGTGAAGAAGAGAGCGATTTTTCATTTGTGCCAGAAGTTGACGAACAGCCTTCAGGATGGGGATGGCTGTCTGCCAACGACATGTGCCATATAACAAAATAGAAGGAGTCTTTGTCACAGGTTGTTGGTGAAATTTTGCAAGAGTCCTTGTCATTCAGAAACTACGAAAGAAGAAAAGATTATTCAGTTTCTCGTATAAAACGTAGCATGAAAAAGTCAGAAACAGCTTCAATAAAAAAATAATTAAGATTAAGATTATGAATATTATTATTGCCATCAGAAATTACATTATTGGATTTTTTTATCGGAATGTTTTTAAACCAATATGTTTTTCTCAAGATCCAGAGATTGTCCACGACAAATTTACAAGTGTTGGCGAATTTTTAGGTTCTCACAGATTTACCAAGTTTGTTGTAAAATGTTTATTTTTATACAAGAATAAGATGCTTGCCCAAAATGTTTGTGACATAAATTTTTATAATCCAATTGGTCTGTCTGCAGGGTTTGATTATGAGGCAAAACTTACCCAAATACTATCTGATATGGGATTTGGATTTCACACAGTAGGCACAATTACTCATTTGCCGTATGAAGGGAATCCCAAACCCAGGCTTGGACGTCTTCCAAAATCTCAATCCTTGTTAGTTAACAAAGGCTTTAAAAGTTCTGGGGCAAAGGCAGGTATTAAAAAATTGGAAAAATTAAATTTTAAAAATCCAATTGGAATTAGTATTGGTAGGACTAATGGTAATGAAGATGTCACTATTCAAAGTCAAGCTGTGAATGATATAGTCTCTTCATTTAAACTTTGGGAAGAATCAAAAGTTGAACATTCTTATTATGAACTAAACATAAGCTGTCCAAATTTATTTGGTAGTGCCAGTTTTTACTCACCACAAAATTTGGATGAATTATTGGAGGCACTTTTCAAATTAGGCATAACTAAGCCTGTTTTTATAAAAATGCCAATTAATGAATTGGATGAGAGTGTTCTTAGTATGTTGAAAATCGCTAGTAAATATAATTTTATTACTGGGGTTATTTTTGGAAATTTACAAAAAGATAGGTCTGATCCTTCTTTTGTAAAAGAAGAAATTGAGACCGCAACAAAAGGCCATTTTTCTGGTAAGCCTACTTTCAAAAGATCAACAGAATTAATAAGATTGACATCTAAAAATTTTAACAAGCGTTTTATAATAATTGGTTGTGGTGGAATATTCACTGCGAAAGATGCTTACGAAAAAATTAAAGCAGGCGCCTCACTTTTACAAATGATTACTGGCATGATTTTCAATGGCCCTCAGTCTATAAGTGATATAAATAGAGGATTGGTAAAATTAATAAAAAAAGATGGATACGCATCAGTTTCTGAAGCTGTAGGCGTGGATAATAAAAATAAATTTAATAACTAGGGCGAAACTATTTTATCCAGAAAAAATTTGTAAATATACATTTCATCAGTTAGTTCTGGATGAAAAGAGGAAACCAAAATATTTTTTTGCTTAAGTAGGACAGGGTGGCCATTGTATTGTGCCAAAGTATCAACTCCTGTTCCAACTACAGTGACTTGGGGTGCACGAATGAATACAGCTTTCAATTGGTCAACACCAAGTTGGTCTTTTTTTATATTTGTAAGAACAGTTTCAAAACTATCTAGTTGGCTCCCATAAGCATTGCGTTTGATCTCAATACCAATTAAACCAAGATTAGCAAGTACAATCATACCTGCACAAGTTCCATATATTGGCATTCCACTCTTTACTTTTTCAATTATCAGTTTATCCAGTTTATATTCAGCTAGAAGAGATAACATAGTTGTGCTTTCTCCTCCTGGGATAATTAGTGCGTTGCATTCATCAAAATCTTTTTTTGTTCTCACTTCTTTTTTTTCTACACTCAACAAATCAAGCATCCGAAGATGCTCAATTACTGATCCTTGAATTGCGAGGACGCCAATTGTCATTATAATAATTTAAAAAATTAATTTGTTATCATGAACTTGTTTCAGGATGACACTAGAACGATGTGGCACTATTAACCTACCATCCTCTCTTCGCCAATTTTACATCAAGTTTATCAATTTCTTGTCCAGGCATAGCTTCTCCTAAGCCCTCTGAAACTTCGGCTAGTATTTCTGGTTTATTATAATTCATTACAGCCTTTACAATGGCCCTGGCATATTTTGCTGGATCAGATGATTTGAAAATTCCAGAACCAACAAATACTCCATCAGCCCCCATCTGCATCATCATGGCAGCGTCAGCTGGAGTAGCCAAGCCACCTGCTACAAATGTAACTACAGGAAGTTTTCCGAGTTTCTTTACTTGTTTTAGAAGTTCTACAGGAGTCCGCATTTTTTGTGCTTGTTTATCAATTTCATTATCATTCATTGTTTGGAGTGATTTTATTTCTTTTTGTATTAGTCTCCAATGGCGGACTGCCTCGACCACGTTGCCAGTGCCAGCCTCACCTTTGGTGCGGATCATGGCTGCTCCTTCATTTATCCTTCTCAACGCCTCTCCAAGATTGGTGGCTCCACACACAAATGGAATATCAAATTTTGTTTTATCAACATGAAATTGTTCATCAGCTGGTGTCAATACTTCACTTTCATCGATATAGTCAATTTTTAGGGTCTCTAAAATTTGAGCTTCCACAAAATGGCCAATTCGTACTTTGGCCATGATTGGGATTGTTGATACTTTTTGGATTTCTTTGATCAGTTTTGGGTCGCTCATTCGAGCCACACCTCCATCACGACGAATATCTGCGGGGACTCTTTCTAGAGCCATGACAGCCACAGCCCCAGCTTCTTCGGCAATCTGGGCTTGCTCAGCATTGACAACGTCCATGATGACCCCGCCTTTGAGCATTTGAGCTAATCCAGTCTTTAGTTTGTAAGTATTTTTTTGCTCTTCCATAATTTAGCATTGATTTAAACTAATTTAGATTAATTAAAATTTAGTCTTAAGATCTAAAAAGTATGCTGGGAAAAGCATACAATAAAGTGATAGATAATTCAAGGGGTATTATCTCCCTCCTAATTTTTGAAAAGGCCACAAAAAGATCTCAGAAATTATTAAATGGCATAGTGAGATGACCGCCGCATAGATGAATATTGTTGTAAAAATACTAAGGTACTGCCCCATTTTCAATATATAAGTGGTGGGGTCTTGTTTGAGCAATAGGGCGAAGATATTGATAATCAATAGCAAAATAACAATCCAAACGAAACCTTTCCACATCCCGATTCTATCTTGTTTACTCGGAGCCATATGAGAAGCTATACAAAATGAAATATATAAGAAAAGCCAGAAATTCCAAGATGTTATGTTTTCAAAAGTAAACAAGCCAAGAAAAATATTTTTGATAGTCGGAATGACAGTCCCAAACGCAAGTGTTTCAGACATGGACGGTGTCAGTATTTCTTTACCATTTGGCAATAGAAAATAAACTACAAAAGCAAGTATTATTCCACCCCAGATCATGGGGGCCGCTCCGATAAAAAAATTACCAATAGACTGATAAACATTTTGTTTGTTGTAAGAATGATCAACATGCCCTAGACCTCCAGTTTCTCTGTTTGGTTCAAAAATTCGAACGGAGTTAATTTTATGAAAAAATATTTTGGCAAAAAATACATGACCAAGCTCATGAATAGGCGTCCCAAACCATGCTGTCCAAATTATTCCTTTCCAACCGATTGTATTTTGGTAATTACGATGTGTAGCATTTTGGAGAAAAGATAAGATATAGCCGAGGAGAAAGAAAATACCAAAAACCCCTAATAATTGTAATAGGGTAATTTTGACAAGTGTAAATAAAATCAGTAAGAGATTATCCATAGATAAGTATACCAGATACTATTGCGAGATTGACCATTAGCCAGAGAGTAAACATGAGAACAATTGATTTTTCTTTATGAGCCACTCCGTATGTTATCCAGACCAGGGCTAGCTTTTTTTGTGGATATGGCGTATCGGGTTGGGCATATTTAAAATAAATTATAACAGATTTTTTGGAAAACTGAAACATGCATACTACCTCACAATGTCCATCTCTATATTGGTGTATATGGTGGTGCAACAAAAGCAGTAGACAAAGAGGAGAGTGGTGTGTTCATTTATAGTCTCGATATTTTGAAAAAATAAATGGACGCTCAACAACAAAACTTTACCGGAGATTTACATTTTTGGTTCTTCGTAAATTATTGTGGGTGCTTAGTTTCCATCCCGTACGGGATGGAATATATTAGGCAGGCACTTCAGTGCCTGTATTGCGTAT
>PFPK01000026.1 GCA_002793015.1 Candidatus Magasanikbacteria bacterium CG_4_10_14_0_2_um_filter_37_12
CACCGCCTGAATGCGCGACGGTATGAAATACCTAGTCCCCTTGTGGGAGAACCACTTGCGCGCGCTACCAATATTGTATCCCGACTTCGGTCGGGATGATTGCTCTGCGAGCAAGCGCCAGCTATCGCTGTCGCATCTATATGTTCGCCACAACTTCACATCTAGTGATTGTGGCGAAGCTATCTCAATATATGGCTCGTCAGATTCCTTTGTCATTCCGGGCTTGACCCGGAATCTATACATATAAATCTTCCTCGCCATATAAATATCAGACAATTAGGAGAAAATTTTACTATCTGATATTTAAGACTTGAGACAGCATTGGCCTGTCGGCCAAAGTGCCTGCTTCGCAGGCACAATGGAGGTATAATATACAATAAACTTGTAGTCAATCTGGGAACACCCAATTAGTAATTCATCTAAGCTAATGATAAAAATCACCAAGCCAGTATTATTCGTAGCATTTTTAATTGTGTTTATCTCATTAGCAATATTTTTTTTCAAAGAGAATAAGTTTAAAACAATCGAAGATGAACCAAGAGCCATATCCAGTTTATCTTCCAAATATAAAGAATCTCTCGAGAAAAGAGTTCAAGAGTATAACGCTTTTATAAAAGAAGGCAAATACTCTGATGCTTACGGTTATTTGTCCGAAAACTACAAGGCTGAGTTACCGAAAGAAACAATACTCAAAGACATCCAAAAATATACTCTTGGTGAAGTAATTACAAAAGATGACACTTTGTATGTTAAAAGTATAAGAACAGCTTGTGAAAACAATGATTGCACAAAAAAAATAACGCTACAAGGATATAAGAAATGGGTATTCGAGAAAGGAAACTGGTATTTAACAAACGACGCTATCGGTTGTATTAGGGATATTCCATATGCCAAACCAGCAGAGTTTGGTCGAGCTTTAAGCCTATACACACAGAGAATAAATTCATATAGAGTATCAAAAGGATTAGAGGAAGAAGATTACTCATATTTTAATTGTTTGAATATACAGTATTCTGACTCAATCAACGAAGAGGGATATTTTACCTTCGATCCGAATGGTTCATCGGTGGACAATTTGCAAATATTTGTTAACAGTTCGTATAAAGAAAAGGACGACATGCTAACCGCCTTATTACTATCACACGAGATTTATCATGTATTTACATACTTAAACGAGGTTATATATGGTGATAAATTAGATTGTATTGATGAAGAAGTAAACGCTTTTTCAAATCAATTATTTTTTAGCCAGACATTAAATCAGCAAGAAAAAGATATCTTAAATCTGAGATTTCAGGAAGGATATCATAAAATAAGTCCCCCTTTGAAAATGATGTGGAATCTGTGGGCAACAAAAAAGAACGCAGACCAAATCTGCGGCTCGGATAGTAATTGCTACGATAAGCAACTGACGGTAGGGATAACGAACATGGTGAAAAGCAATCCCTATTATAAAAAACAGTGTGGTATTTAATTTATAGTTAATTAACTTTAATCATAAACATCAGTCCATCATAAAATACATAGACCCAGACACTTTCGGGAACATTGTCTTTTACGAACATCCTCCACATTCTGAATACTCCGTCACCTTTTTCCACATAAAAAAATTTCTGGTGTAACATGTCAACAATTTGTTGGTTGGGTGTAATATGGTACACCTTAAATTTCGCGCCAGCAAGATCAATTTCTGGGTTAAAGTGCCTTGTAAATCCTTTTGTTAGGCGAACAAGGAAGCTCTTGGTTTTCTTAATGGGATAAGTTATTCCTGTAGCTTTAACTTTAATTCCATTTATCTCTTCCTCTATTGGTACAAGGCTCTTTATGGTTGCCGATTTTAATTTTGGGCTTCTCACGAAACTAGATTGCATTACCTTTTTATTCCAGACACTCTCGCCAGTTTTTGACCGGTTAATTACTGATGAGGTAAATATCCTAAAAGATTCATCAATTAGACTATATCTTTCATTACACTTTCTGCAACACCAGACAGTTATGAGATTTGATGGTTTTGGCGATGGAAAAAGATTTTTTGGTGGAATATGGTCTCTTGTAAGGTCATCAATAGAACCACACAGGTAACATGTTTCCATTCTATGAAGATTTAATACGGTATTTGTTTTTTCCTTTTTTAAATGCTTCGATACCATCCGAATACAAAGAAAACAACGCATTTAAGCTATTATTCATATATCTATATATTATATTCCTTGGAGATTATACTTATATTAGTGGCCAAAGCCAAAAACTTACATTGGAAGTTATATCTCTTTTCTCTTTTGGCATTTCTAGCTCTTGTGTCCTTCTTTCTATTTGTCAATCGAAATACCGCGATTATTTACGACAAAGTGGTTGAGGTTGTCGATGGAGACACTTTCTTCATTCAAAATCGCCAGCCAATCCGTCTATATGGCATCAATGCCCCAGAGTTAGGTAATTGTTACAGTGAAGAATCGAAAAGTGAATTGACAAAAATGATTTTAGGTAAGGAGGTTCGATTAACAGGTCTTCAAGCTGATCACTATGGAAGAGTCGTGGCGGATGTTTTTCTTAAAGATGGAACATATATAAATCTGCACATGGTCAAGGGTGGTTTTGCCGTTTACATTAGGGCATATGACCAAAACATAGAAAAAATAAAAGAAGCGGGAGGAGTTGCTCGTCAAAACAAAATTGGCATATTCAGTTCAACTTGTTACCAAAAAGAACCTGAAAACCCAAAATGCAAAATCAAAGGAACACTTGACGAGATAAGTCCTGATCGGAAATTTTATCTAAAACCCAGCTGTGCTTATTACGATTCAGTGGTTGTAGAGAAATATTTAGGTGAACAATGGTTCTGTACTGCGCAAGAGGCAATTCAGGCTGGTTTCGTCAAATCTCCAAACTGTAAATAAGGGTGAGTGTCATAGAGGACAGTCCGCATTTGGCTGTCGGTTAAAGTGCCGGCGAAAGCCGGCACTTGATTAAGTAGTAATTATAATTGAGGTTATAATGTGCGTATATTTATGATGAATGACAAAGAACCAGTCCGTGATGAACTAAGAATGTCTGATCTCACAATCGAAGAGAGAGATGTTGCTGAAAGTCGTAATCTTAATTTAAGTCTAAAATCATTTCCTGTTGAAGTTGAATTTTATTATGAAATTAGATGTTTATATGAAAATTTGTTTAAGTCAGTTCCAGACGAATCAATTCCTATAAGTTTTCTATTTAAAGAAAGCGGTCATTGCTTTATGTTTGGATTTCATTTTGTTTTTAAAGCAATTATTAATTTTTTGGCGTATTCCAATCTTTCGTTTGGAACAGAAAGAATACTCTTTTTTATCATATTTATATTGTATGAATCACCATCATATCTTGGAAATATATGCTGGTGGTAGTGGAAAGCGTGCTGATCGCTTGCTGGCTCGTTGTTTTGTCTTATGGTAACACCATCACATTTGTAAGCATCCTTCATAGCCAGTGCGACTTTCTTGGTCACCTCAAAGACTCTATGCCCTATGTCTCTTGGTAAATCAAAAATATTCTCATGGTGCTCATTTGGGACAACAATTACATGACCTTTTGCCGTATCTATCCAAAAAGAATTGATAAACACACTTACTAAATCATCTTTGTAAATTAGATCTGTTTGTTTTAACAAAGTATCTTCATTTTCAATTCCTTGAACTCCGAGACAAATTGGGCACTTATACCCTTTTGATGCGTGGTTATACATTTTGGAGTGTGGAGATAAAGTTTTTAGTGTCTTGGAGATTTTGATAGAGACGGACATTTATTCCTAGTTTTTGAGCTGAAGCTAGATTTTCTTCACTATCATCAAAATAAAGATACTCATTTGGCAGGTAGTCGTGTTTTTCGATTATTTGGGTGTAGGATTCGGGGTTTGGCTTTATGTTTCCTGTTTCCCAAGAAAAATATTGTTCGTCAATTTCACGGAACAGCTCTGGATAGAGTTGGCGATAGTTGTTGGTTCTTTCTGGAAAATTATTACTTAGGATAATTATTCTATAACCTTGTTGTCTTAATTCTTTAGTATATTGAAGCAGTTCCTCGTTTAAACTTTCTCCACCAAACCAATATTTGAAAAAATCTTCATATGTCATTTTTAGTCTTTCAAGAACTGGTTGCCAGATTGGTCTGGAATTAGCTTCTGGCACACGGACTTGTTTGAGAGCTGTCTTGATTAATGGATAAATTTCGTCTGCGCCTATCTTAAAATCCTTCTCAATTCGTTTGCTTAGTGGACCAGAGTCTTTAATAAAGACCCCGTTCATATCGAAAATTATTGCTTTTATTTTCATATATAGATGTCTAAGCCACCTTGTATTTAGGTTGGTTACTCTCCAAAAATGATTTTATGTTTTCGATGACCATCGAGTTCATATTTTCCTTCGCCTCTTTTGATCCATAAGCAGTATGGGGAGTAATTATGAATTTGTTATCTGGTAGTGATAATAATCCCCATGTGTCATTCTCTTTTGTTGGCGCAGGTTCTTGATAGTAGGAATCAAAGGCGGCAACACTCAATTTATTCATATCTAAGGCCTTCTTTAAGGCCTCTGGATTCACTAACTCAGCCCTAGAGGTACAAACTAACACTGATTCAGGTTTCATACCAAATAGTTCTTTCTCCCCTATCATATTGACAGTTTGATCAGAGTAAGAAGCATTGACGGAAACAACATCTGATGACGACATTAAAGTGGGAAGATCAACTTTTGTAGCCCCAAATTCTTTTTCGTATTCAGTTTTGTTTTCTCGACTGACATAGAGAATTTTCATTTTGAAACCTCGACTCATTATTCCTGCTATATAACCGCCAATAGTACCCATACCTACAGTTCCCAAAGTTTTTCCTTCTAAATTCCAAGTATCTCTTCTCTGCCATTGGCCAGATTTAACTGAACTGTTGAGATATGTTATTTGTTTTACGGCGTCCAAAATTAAGGCAACTGCGTGTTCGGCAACAGTATAGGCATTGGCTTTTGGCGTGTTACAAACCAATACTCCTTTTTTGTTTGCAGCCTCCATATCGACATAGTTCTCATACCCTGTTCCATAAAAAATGATCAATTCCAAGTTTGTCGAGTTGATAACTTTTTCGCTTGCTTTATCTGCACCACCAATTATGAAAATACTACAACCTTGGAGTTCCTCGATCAATTTATCCTCACCCATGCTACTTGACCCTTTTATTACCTCCACACCAGCACCACGAAGTGATTCAATATCACTCTCAGTAAATAGACATTCAGTAAATAGAGCTTTTTTCATTTCCATAAGCTGATTATAATCTGTTCGTTACTTCATATCACTTAAAAATTTCCATAAGAAAATCCCCCTTGTAAGGAATAGAGGGATTTCTTATTCTCTATATTACTTGGGGGATATATTATTTGGTTGGCTTTGCCCAACAGTTCGCAACTTCACTTTCAGTGAAACCAAAGGCAAGTGCGATCTCTTTGAACTCAGGGTTAAAATCGTATTTCTGGCAGGCAACAACAAAGCTGTTCAGAGAGAATCCTGGGCGGAGGTTTTGATTGTAATTATCGCCGTGTTCCCAAATCCAGCGGTATAACTCGTCATCGCCGGCTTTGAGGAGAATTGTCCATTTGCCAAGATCATCTTGTCCGCTGTGAAGTTCTTCAAGTCTCTTTTTGGCGAGAAGAAGCCACTTTTGGAAACCTTCTGGCTCTACAAAGACACCTGCTTTACACCCAGCAAGGTCGAACAGATTTCCTTCTACGCACTGCTGAAGATGTTGGACACAACACATGCCATTGACCATGACCTGGTGGTGCGCAGCATCCATACAGAAGCTCTGGTGAACGACAGGATTTTGTTGATTCCAGATGGAAAAGTCCAGCTTCCGTTGGAGATACTGTTGGGGAGTAAAAACTTCATTTTCTGCGGGGGTAAACGGGTTACGAAAAGAGATGGGCATAATTAGCTCCTTATGAAACGTTTTTGGGTTCGAAATGGATTACTTAAAGGACAGGTGGATTTTAGCACAATTTCCTTTACTGTCAATCTTTATAGGTTACTTTGTGCCTGCGAAGCAGGCACTTTGGCCGATAGGC
>PFPK01000028.1 GCA_002793015.1 Candidatus Magasanikbacteria bacterium CG_4_10_14_0_2_um_filter_37_12
CTCTGGAATTACCATTTAGCCGTTAAGTGATAATCCCAGAATCTCTAGGGAGATTCTACTTAATTTTATTACTATTAGGCAACAGGTCTATCATATGCAAAATACAAAAACTTCCCCCAAAGACTTTTTCCTTCATCTTTTGAGTGCTGTTACACTTTATATGGTAGCGATTTCTTTTAGCACCTTATTGTTCCAATATGTCAATCATTTTTTTCCAGATGTTTTGGAAAATTATTATACAGCAGAATCAATCAACAGTGCTCTAAGGTTTTCCATTTCGATGTTACTAGTAGCGTTACCAGTCTATGGATGGGCCATCTGGAGTTTGAGAAAAATTTATAAAAAAGAACCAGAAAAAAAAGATCTTTGGATTCGTCGGTGGCTAACTTATTTTACTATTTTTGTGGCAGCGATTATCATTATTATAGACATGATTACGCTTATCAACAATTATCTTGGCGGAGAATTTACTATTAGGTTTTTTTTAAAAGTTTTGGCAGTCTTGGTCGTAGCAACCGCTGTCTTTTCTTTTTATCTGTTGGACATAAAAGATAAGATGAGTAAAAAAATATTTCTTTTGTATTATTCTGGAACAATAAGCTTAATTTTTGGATTTATTTTTGGAGGATTCTTTTTGGTTGGCTCGCCAGCACAGCAAAGAATGGCTCGCCTGGATAATGAAAGAGTGTCTAATTTAGAAAGTATTTATTATAATCTGGAATCATATTATGCAGACAAGGGAACATTGCCAACAAATTTGGAATTTTTGAACAAATCACCAAATTATTTTGCTAACATCTTAGACCCAGAAACAGGATATAATTATAAATATAATATTTTGACAGAAAATAAATATCAGTTGTGTGCAATTTTTGCTTTAGAAAATATTGATAAAAATTCAAATGGTGTTATGGTAACAAGGCCAATCAAAGTTGGGTATGATTCAGGCCCTTCTTTTTGGAAGCATGGAAGTGGAGAGCAGTGTTTTGACTTAGAAGCTGTCACAAGAGACAGTGTTACGCAAAATATTTTATAAGTAGAATATTAAGATAAATAAAAAGCCCCGATTTGATCAATCGGAGCTTTTTAAAAGTTATCTTAATTTGTTTATTCTATAACTCTGCTTATATTATGCTTAATTTATTTATCTCGCATATTCAATAGTCCTGCTTTCTCTAATCACATTGACCTTAATCTCTCCAGGATATTGTAGTTCGCCTTCAATCTTGCGAGCTATATCCTTGGCCAAATTGTAAGCAGAGTAATCATCCACCTCTTCTGGGCGGACAAAAACACGTATCTCACGTCCAGCCTGGATAGCATAGGCTTTTTCAATACCTGGGAAGCTTTTGGCAGTGTCCTCAAGAGCTTCTAATCTAGCAACATATTGTTCATAAGTATCTCGTCTGGCACCAACACGAGAGGCCGATATAGCGTCTCCAGCCATAACAAGTTTTGTCAAGAGCAAAGGAGGATTGGTGTCATGGTGGGTGAGACAAACTTCAGCAAAATCTGGATCCATTTTGAATTTATCGACAATTTGTTTACCAATCTCTGTGTGGGCTCCTTGGGTTTCATGGTCTACTGCTTTGCCAATATCGTGTAGAAAACCAGCTTTTCTGGCTTTGTCAACATCTACCCCAAGCTCTTCGGCCATTAGTCCACAGAGATGCCCAACTTCAAGAGAGTGCATGAGGACATTTTGTCCATAGCTAGTACGGTATTTAAGACGACCAACGATAGAGGCGAATTTTGGATCTACTCCGATGAAGCCCATTTGATGGAGGGCTTCTTCGCCTGTATTTTTTAGATCAACAGCCAGTTCTTTCTTGGCTTCCTGAACATACTCTTCAATTTTGGCTGGTTGGATACGACCGTCTTTGATCAATTTTTCTAGAGCCAGGTGACACACTCTTCGACGAATTGGAGAGAAACTAGAAATTACTAAGACACCAGGCGTCTCGTCAATGATCAGTTCACATCCTGTCATCCGTTCCAAGGTTTTGATATTCCTTCCTTCCTTACCAATAATTCTACCTTTCATTTCATCACTTGGTAGGCTGATGGCTGTGCCAGTAGTTTCAGCTGCGTGGCTTGAAGCCGTTCTCTGCATAGCACAGATCATGATGTCTTGGGCTTTTTTCTCAATCTCTTCGCTATGTATTTTTTCCATCTTGATTACTCTATTCATCAGCTCCTCTTTGGAGTTTTCTTCAATTCTACTAAACAAAACTTCCTTGGCTTCTTCTGGAGAATATTTGGCTACCTCAGAGAGTTTGTCAATAGCTTGTTGGTGAACAGTGTCAATTTTTTCTTTGATGGCTTTGATTTGTTCAACTTTTTCTTGAAGCTTGGTTTTGGTATCTTCAAATTCGAGCAATTTTTTATCAAACATAGATTCACGCTGTTCCAGTCTTGACTGGACTTGCTTGATATCTTTGCGACGTTCTTGTTCTTCTTTGTTGGCCTCGTCAATGATTTTGATAGCCTGTTCTTTGGCCTTTAAGATTACTTCTTGTTCTTTTGTTTTGGCCTCGATTAGCTTTTTTTCAGCAATAGCCTCAACTGAATTGGCTCTTGAGGCGGCAAAATTTTTACGAAGTACATATCCGACTTCGATTCCTACTAGGACACCAAAAAAGATTCCTAGGATAATATATAAAGACATACAAAAAATGCTCACGATCACGAGAATTGTCCGATATTTTCCCAAAAAAAAATCAGGAATTTTTTATACAAGAAGAAATTGTCGATTTGTGTAGTCGACTGTATATTGAGAGGTTTTTTTGTTCTTTCTGAGAAGTAAAATCTCTATTTTTTTTGCTCAATATAGCCATATCTGCATGTACATTAACGGATACAATCGTGACGTTTTTACTTGATTAATTACACATACATTTTAGCACATCCGTAGCTCATTGTCAATCTGTATATCTACCTTTGTATTTTAGACTTTATCCACATGACCAAGGTGATTTGGGTCTTAGTAACTGGTGCTAGGGGGTAGAGAAGGATCATCTTGTTTCCAATACGGTTGGTTTATGTCTGGGACGTTTATTTCAGTTGTGTCTGCATTGCCGTCACCGAAGATTCTTATTTCTCTAGCTTCTCCTTCCTCAGTATCAGGTTCACCAAAAAAGTTTGGATCCTCAGCTATTTCAAAGTCAAAATATAATCCTTTGGTGGCAGAGTTTGCGGTCTTTCGGGTGACGGTTTCATTTTTTTCATATATTGTTAAACAAGTTACTTTGATAATTTTCTATGGTTAATTCTTTTGGCAGTATAGCATCATCCACACTATATTCACCGATTTTTGTCCGTCTTAGTTCTTGACAATATGCACCACAGCTCAGCTTTTGACCGATGTCATGAGCTAGAGAGCGGATATATGTACCTGTCGACACTTGACATTTGACACTTAACAGCTGGCCAACAAATTCTAAAAACTCTAAATTATAGACTTCAATTTTATTCGGTTTTCTTTCAATTTCTATTCCCTTTCTTGCTAATGTATAAAGTCTTTCTCCGCCTATCTTCTTCGCACTAAACATTGGTGGAATCTGTTTTTGTTTTCCAAGGAAAGATTTTGAGACCTTGTCTATTTCTTCTTTTGTCAGTTTTTTCTCTGATTGTTTTATTGCTAAATTGCTAAATTGTTTTATTGTTCCTTCAGAATCATAAGTATCCGAAATATATCCTAATTTCAGCGTAGCTATATATTCCTTCTTCATATTTTTAAACTCATCAATTCGTTTTGTGGCTTCACGTCCCACACCGACAATGAGTAATCCTGTGGCAAAAGGATCCAATGTACCAGCATGACCTACTCGAATTTTTTTATGTGCAGTAGCTTTGCGAACAATATTACGAATATAACCAACCACATTATAGCTAGTCCAGTCTACTGGTTTGTCAATAAGTAAGAATCCTGAATCCATATTATTATTTACTGTGAATTACGAAACACCCCAAATTGTCATTTTTTTTATAAAACGTTACCAACCTCGTCGTTGCGAGCTAAACAATGGCGGAAATGATAACTCGATAACTACAGCGTGCACTATATGTTTTGTGACTACTATGTTACAATATATCCATATGAATGACAAACGTAATGCTACAAAAGGCTGGGGGGTTGTGACAGCATCAGGAGCTGAGATTTGGGATGCCAAACCGGTTTTTGCCAACAAACAAATTACTTGGAAAGATAAATTAAAATTAATTTTTTATCCCAAGAGGTTTTTGTTATTTCGGTACATTGAAAAAGATTTCAAAAAGAAATGCCAAGAGGGGAGCATCAATATTCAAAATCCCTATCGTATTCTCGATGTTGGCTGTGGTACTGGTTCAAGCGTCATTGATCTGAAAAAAATGTTTGGTCGACAAGCGGAAGTGATAGGTATTGATGTGGTTGGTCTGCAAGTAGATTTGGCAAGAGAAAAAATAAAACAACACGGAGTTTATGCCGAGGCTAGTTATTTTGATGGTATACAAATTCCTTTTTCTTCTAGAAGTTTTGACGCTGTCTACACATCTGATGTCTTGGGTCATGTCAAGGATGTACGAGCGTGGCTTAGTGAAATTTCTCGAGTGCTAAAATCAAATGGAATATTGGCGATGTTTACAGAATCAAAATTAGGCAAGCATGCTTATCTACGTAATTACTTAATGAAAAGAGGGCTGAATACTGATCCTCATCAAGAATTCCATATTTCTCTTTATCCAAAAGTAGTTTTGAAAGAATTTATTGAATCTGCTGGTCTGGAAATTGTCCGGATGTACACGACAGTTTGGGCTAAGTTTTTGATTCATCCAGATGAACTTTATCCAGCTTTACAAGGTCAAAATAAATTTTTTATTTTTCGCAAATTAAATCAATTTTTATATTGGTTGAAAAAAAAGGCTCACCCATTTTCTACTGCTTTTTGTGAACTTTTTAGCTTGATGGAGATGCTCACTGTGGGGAGATGGGTAGAGAGCCAGGGATATGTTGTTTTTGGTCGTAAAGTTAAAACTAATTTAGATAGTTGATTTAACAATTCATAAACATGTTAGTTAGTGATTGTCGCATTAGGTAATGTTGACTTTTTTACTCTCAAAGTTTATAATATTTTCCGTAATTTATTTTTAAAAATTAACCAAATAAACTATGATTATTGGCCTCATTATTGTTGCTGCTTTGGCGGCTATCGTTTATGGAATTTTTCTAAGTACTTGGATCACCAAGCAACCTGCTGGAAGTGACCGTATGCAGGCAATTGCTCGTGCAATCCAAGAGGGCGCCTACGCCTATCTTGGCAGACAGTACAGGACTATTGCTCTTGTAGCTGTTGGTATATTTGTCCTAATGTGGTTTTTTATTGATTTTACTACATCTATCGGATTTTTGGTTGGAGCAGTATTCTCTGGTCTGGCTGGTTACTTCGGAATGATTATTTCTGTCAAAGCCAATGTCCGTACTGCTGAAGCGGCTAAAAAAGGATTTACAGAAGCTCTCAATGTTGCTGTAAAAGGTGGTTCTGTTACAGGTTTACTAGTTGTTGGTCTGGGGTTGCTCGGTGTGGCTGGTTTTTATGCTATTTTTCAAAATGTTGATGCTTTGATTGGACTAGCTTTTGGAGGAAGTTTGATTTCCATATTTGCTCGTATTGGTGGAGGAATATTTACCAAGGCTGCTGACGTTGGCGCTGACTTAGTTGGAAAAGTAGAAAAAGGAATTCCAGAAGATGATCCTCGCAATCCAGCCGTCATTGCTGATAATGTTGGAGACAATGTTGGAGATTGTGCTGGTATGGCCGCCGATCTATTCGAAACTTATGCCGTCACTGCTGTTGCCACTATTGTCCTTGGCGTACTCACCTTTACCAACAAAGAAGCTGCTGTTATGTATCCTCTTGTGCTTGGTGCCACTGCTATAGTCGCTTCAATTATCGGAACATTCTTTATCAAACTTGGTAAAAACAAGAAAGTGATGACCGCTTTGTACAAAGGTTTGATTGTCTCTGCTGTTCTTTCTCTGGTAGCCTTTTATTTTGTCAGTCAATATTATGCTCCGCTGCTTGGCCTAGAAACAGGAGTACTATTCATTAGTGCCCTAGTCGGAGTACTGCTTACTGGAGCAATGTTTTGG
>PFPK01000031.1 GCA_002793015.1 Candidatus Magasanikbacteria bacterium CG_4_10_14_0_2_um_filter_37_12
AAGTAATCGAAAAATACATAGAAAAACAAGGCAGAACAGAAGACGTTAGACAACTAAAACTGTTTGAATTATAACGAGCATTGCAATAAGTACTGACGCCCTGCGATGTCCCGCAGGACTCGCAGGGTTAATTCACAAAGAAAAACAAAGTTTTTTCTTTCACAATTTTTTAGTCTAATTGTGAACCATCATACTTTTGTTTAGAAAACAAAAACTTTCTAGAGCAATCTATCTGTAGGATTTAAGGATTGTTTATCGTATTTTACGAAAAAAGTTTTTTTGTTTAAACCTGTAAACAATGCTAATGCATCTTACGTATAAGTATTATAATTTTGGTGTCAATTAGTCGGAATGGTGGAATTGGTAGACACGCATGCTTCAGGTGCATGTGCCTTCGGGTGTGGGAGTTCGAGTCTCCCTTCCGGCACGCTAAACAAAAACATTGAGATTAAGTAGAATCGGTGGACACGTTCTGATGTCCATTGGGATACTGACATTGGTATGGAAGGCTAGACCTTCCTTTCAACACATTTTTTTTTTGGTGTGGTGCCTCAGCCATACTGATATTTTTATTTATTATGAGGAAAGTAATTAGTTTATGATTGCTCAACAGAGACATCAAATAAGAAGAACAAATCATTCTTCTACAAAGTTTCAGTCTGCTTCTTCTACTCAGACTGGGAGCAAAACTGGCCCGCCCACAAGGGGCGTGAATTTGAGGACAAAGAGTTCTCAACAAAAAGGAAGAAGTCTCCGTTCATATCAGACTATGGCTCCTTCTGGTGGTAGAGGAGAACGCAAACAATATAGTACCAAAGCCCCAAAGGGAAAACTTCGAATTATTCCAGTTGGTGGTTGTGAAGAAGTTGGTAGGAATATGACTATCTATGAATACGAGGGAGATATTGTAATCATCGATATGGGATTACAGTTTCCAGAAGAAAATATGCCTGGGATTGATTTTATTATCCCTAATATTAAATATTTGGAAGGGAGAGAAAAGGATATCCTGGGAGTAGTCTTTACCCACGGTCACTTGGATCATATTGGTGCTGCCCCCATCTTGCTTGAGAAGTTAGGCAATCCGCCTATCGTAGCCATGCCCCTTACTCTTGCACTCATAAAGCACAAACAAGAGGATTACAAAAAAGGCACATCGAATAAATTAAAAACCATCACTATCAAAAGTGTTAAAGACAAGGTTGTTCTCGGCAGATTCAATGTTGGTTTTTTTCAAGTCGAACATTCTATCATGGACTCGATGGGGGTTATTCTTGAAACGCCGGCAGGGTCTATCATTCATCCTGGGGACTGGACTATGGAGAGAGATGTTAATGGCAAAACTCATATTGATTACACCCATCTTCAGAAAGTAAAATCTCCTAGAATTCTCATGTTGGAGAGTCTCGGCTCACTTCATGATAGTAGGCACGGTACTTACCAAGAAATGTATGAGAATTTACACGGCATTTTGGAACGTGCTCCTGGCCGAGTGGTGATTGCTACTTTTTCTTCTCAAGTAGAGAGGGTGAAATGGGTGATTGAAGCTGCCAAAAAATTGGACAAAAAGGTGGCACTAGATGGTTATAGTATGAAAATGAATATCAAGATTGCCCAAGAATTGGGATACGTAAAAATTCCAGATGGCGCCTTGGTTGATATTCATAAAATTGATGATTATCCAGAGAATAAAATTGTCATTGTTTGTACGGGCGCTCAGGGAGAAGAAAATGCTGTCCTCAATCGGATTTCTAGCAATCAACACCGTACTGTTAGTTTAAGAAAAAAAGACACAGTTATTTTTTCTTCTTCTATTATTCCTGGTAATGAACGCACTATTCAGAATTTGAAGGATAATATTTATCGTCAGTGTGACAATGTTATTCACGGCGATATTATGGATGTCCATATTAGTGGGCATTCTACCAAGCAAGATATCGTTAGCATGATTGATCAGATCAAACCTGATTATTATATTCCCGTTTATGCTAATCATTTTTTCTTGAAAGAAGCTAAAAATTTGGCTATGAAACATGGATTTCCAGAAGACAAAATCATTGTGCCTGACAATGGGACGATTATTGATTTTGAGGGGCATAGTTTCAAAATTGAAGACAAGAAGGCTCCTGCTGGCTATGTCTTTGTAGATGGTCTAGGGGTGACAGATTCACAGCATATTGTTCTTCGTGATCGACAAGTTTTGGCAGAGGATGGTATGTTGGTGGTGATTGCGACCATTCACTCTAAATCTGGTAAGCTAACCCAAAATCCAGATATTATTTCTCGAGGATTTGTATTCTTGAAAGATAATAAGAAGTTAATTGAAGATATTCGTCATAAAGTGAAGACCATGATTATCGAATCAGATCCACTCACCTGGGCAGATACCAACCAAGTTAGAAATGATATTCGAGATAAGATAGGGCAGTTTGTTTTTTCGAAGACTGAAAAACGTCCAATGATATTGCCAGTGGTGATTGAGGTTTGATTAGGTTATAGGCATTAGGTTTTTAGACTATATTTTTTATGAGTTTGATTGCTGATTTACAAAAATTTGGTTTGTCAGAGAATGAGGCACGTGTGTATCTTGCCTGTCTTGAACTTGGTCATAGTTCTGTCCAGCAGATTGCCAAGCAAGCAAAATTGAATCGAGTAACAGTGTATGGACTCATTGCGACACTCATTGAACAGGGATTTCTTCGGGAAGAGTTGGAAAAAACCAAAAGAAAAATATCAGCCTACTCGCCAACAAAATTGTATGATGTGGTGACAAAACGTGAAGATCAAGTGAAGCGACAAGTAAAATTATTGGATAGTTTGGTGCCAGAATTGAAAACAAAAATTGGAGAGAGACCAGAAAAAACTAATGTGATTTATTATGATGGTGAAGAGGGTCTGAAAAATTGGGCGAGTGACGCACTCGAAGCAAAAGGAGAACTTTTGGAATGGACCAAGATTGAATCATTTAGTGAGCGGTTTGATGAGTATCTAAAAAATTATTACTATCCAGAAAAATTCAAACGTCAGGTTCCGACAAGATTTATTTTTCTTGATACTTTAGAAGCTCATCAATATTTTCAGGAGCGTTATATGGACAATTCCAAAGCCCCACCATCCAAAGCACGGTTTATCCCACAAGACCTATTTGACACACCAGGCTTTATGGTGATCTTTAATAATAAATATAGCATTGCTTTGCCAAAGGAGATGCGAGCAGTGACGGTAGGGGACAAGCTGATTGCTGATACCCAGCGGAAGATTTGGGAATTTGGCTGGCTTCATGCTAAGGGCGAGATGCAGAATAAGGATTATCCACATATGTAACTCAGGTCTTTAGACTTGGTATCAAACCTAAAGATTTGAGTTACATTGTTGTCGGTTAGCTACAACATTTATATAGAACATATTTAGCTAATATTAAGTAAAAATTAAGCTTTAGATTAAAAAATGTAGACTAGTTGTTTACATTTTTTTGTTTTTATCATATATTTATCTGGTAATTTTAATCATTTTTTTAACTTCTATTCTATGTCATACGCATACAATCCAGTTTATTCCCACTTTCAAGGGGATGATATTTCTCGTATAGAGAAAATCGAAAGAACAGTCGTCGAAACAATTATAAAGAGCCATGTTCCAGATAAAGATCGCTCATGGGGTAAAGTATTTGAATTAAAGCACAGTTCATCAGTTATACAAATTGGTAGATTTTTAGCAGAAAGGCGTGGCCTGGATGTGAACATTGTTGCTGCAATGTGTGCGTTACATGATGTCTATGTCTTTGAGACAGGCAAAGTCACTAATCACGCACGTCTAGGTGTACCGATAGCCAAAAAAATATTAGAAAATATTGGTACTTTCACTGATGAGGAAATAAACACTATCCTAAAGGGCGTGGGCAATCATAGTGACAAGCATATTGTCTCAAAAGATCCTTATATCGAGTTTATGAAAGATGTAGATGTGTTTGATTGTAGTATATATGAGGGTGTACACGATGCTTATGTATATGAAAAATCTCCAGAGATTTGCAAGACATATTTTGCTCGCGTGCAAAGAGTACGAGAAGAGCTCGGTTTACCATATGATTCACAATGGGATAATTTTGAAATGATAAAAAAAGATTAACGTATATGAAAAACTTTTCTTTGCCATTTGATCCAACAAAAGAAATATTCCAGTGGGGCCCAGTGCCTGGAAAATTTTTTTATACCTCGGTTTTTTCAGTTGCTAATTTTGATAAAGTTGCAAAACGTTTTCCGGGAGAAATTTGGTCAAAGTCACTATATTTATTTCGTAATAATACGATGATATATTTGTGTGATTTGGAAGATTTGCAATTGTCAGGTGAGAGTATGTTTGTACACCACATGTTGCCAGCTGAAAAAAGATCTGAGCTGTATGATGAGTGGGTTGGAATTGTAGGAAGGATGAATAAAATAAGTGACGAGATTAGAAAAATCGATTTGAAAAGTTGTCATGATAAACAACTTTTGGAATTTTGGAACAAATTTCATGAGGTGTATATGCATTTCTGGGTTATTGGAATGGTGCCAGAATTAGCGAACTATGGATCTGTACAGTATTTAGAAAAAAAGCTACAGGCAGAAATTGAGGATCATGCCCGTATTATGTGCAGCATGGAAGTATTGACCGCCCCAGAAAAACTATCATTTTATCAAGAAGAAGAAATTGAGCTTTTGGGTACTGAGAATATTGTCGAGCACACCAACAAATATTTTTGGCTGAAAAATAGTTATAATGGTACGGAAGTTCTGAATACAACGTTTTTTGAAAATAGAAAAAAAGAATTAGGTCAGGCTCAGATCAATGCCAATGTAGAGCGGGTGCTTGGTGCTCTCCAAAAGAAAATAGCATTGCAATCAGAATATAAATTTTCTTCAAAAATTATGGACATCGCTCGTGCTGTCAGCAATGGTATCGAATGGCAGGACGAGCGCAAGAAATATATTCTGAGAGCCTTACACACCCAAACATTGTTTTTGGAAGAAATCTCTCGTCGGTGTGATTATGAGATAATTGATCTGTACAATTGCTGGTATTTTGAAATACCAGAGATTTTATCTGGAAAAGATTTTCATGATGAATTGGCAAAACGACGAATTGGGTTTGGTGTAGAATATTATGACTATCACAAAAATTTGTATGCTAAGGAAGTCGACTACTTTTGGAATACATATCTACATGGTGGTAAATCTCAGGATGGTGCATCCAGTGTCGAGGGCGTTGTGGTTAGCAAAAGTGGCACGAGCAAATCGGTTGGATGCGTACGGATATTATTTGATCCACACGATCTTGGTTCGTTTCAAGATGGAGAAATATTGGTCGCTCCCATGACTAGTCCAGAATACGTCTTTGTCATGAAGAAAGCTTCAGCCGTGGTTACCGATGTAGGTGGATTGACTTCACATGCTGCCATTGTGAGCCGTGAGCTTGGGATACCCTGTATCGTCGGGACAAAAAACGCTACCACAGTCTTTAAAGATGGTGACTCGGTAGAGGTGGATACAGAATGTGGCGTGGTGAAGAAAATTTGAAATTGGTTGTAAAATTTTATCCACAGTCAAATATTGACTGTGGATTTTTTATTTGATACCGTACTCATGTACTGGTACAGAAGTATTAATATGAGAATAAAAAAATATACAAATGAAGTGGTAGATTCGCTGACAGACATCCATGATCCTGTAGTAATGTTTGCTTTTCTGAAAGACCTTTTGACTCCGGCTGAATTGGACGACGTCGTACTAAGATTGCAGATAATCAAAATGCTTCGGGCCGGAACACCTCAGCGTGAGATTGCTAAGAAATTGGGGATTAGTATTGCCAAGGTGACGCGCGGGTCTAGGGCTCTTCAAGAAACAACTTTATCAAAAAAACAATTACAAGATTTTTATGACTCTTAAAATATTTGTAACAACTTGGTGGCAAACCAGGCAGGGGGAATGAGGTATATCCCTTTGTTTAAGTATTTCAAGATGGCCTCGGGGCCATTTTTTAAATATTAGACCTGTTGCCTAATAGTAATAAAATTAAGTAGAATCTCCCTAGAGATTCTGGGATTATCACTTAACGGCT
>PFPK01000008.1 GCA_002793015.1 Candidatus Magasanikbacteria bacterium CG_4_10_14_0_2_um_filter_37_12
ATAGTCTCCCAACCCATTTGCTCCTCCAGTAAACATGGCACCAAAATCACCAATTTGACTGCCCATACTAGAAAAATTTATTTTATGACCACCTTCAGGACGATTGCCTTGTATTGCTTGTCCACCCTGACTCTTTACTTTTCCAGTAATAACCAACGTATATTGAGTACTCGTTGACAAATCAGAGCTTGGATCAAACAAAACAACATTGTTATCCATAGAAAACAATGATGAACATCCTGTCTGTATATTATTTGCACAATAGGTCACCGTACCAGCCACATTTTGACCAGTCATGGTCTTTATTATATAAATATTGCTTGATGTAGCAGAACTGGCGGTATTCACGGTCGTTGAATCAAGCGGCTGACTAAAACCGACCCGCAAATTTTCATCCAAAGGAAACCCTTGCATACCTTCTGGTGGACCAGAAAATACAACATGTGGAGCACCGCCCATGCTGTCCCCGCCACTATCACCACCATCAAAAAATCCCATGCTTCCATAGTTTATATCGATATTGACACCTGTTTTATTACTCGTGCCAATTGTTTCTGTTCTTTGTGACGAAGCATACCCCATTTTTGTAGCGGAAAAATCAAACACATCATTATTAGGTAGTCCTGTTATAATATAGTCACCGCCTGGATCAGTTAACACCGCAGTCTTTGCATATCCACCAACAAAGACCGTCGCACCTACTACATTTTGTCCATTTGAGGTAACTTTTCCAGAAACCGTACGACTACCAGCAACCACGCTATTCATTACAAATGGGCTTGTTTGACAATCCCCAACCGAAGAAGCATTCGGACTTGCACAAAAATAACGCATGTTCGGAGTTGGTGTTGCACGATCTTGCGCAACAAGATAATAACTTACCGTACCGCCGGCAGTAGGAACTGAAGATGTGGGTACTACAAAAGAATATAATTCACCCGCATCAACAACCAATGACGCAGTACTTGAATTGGCGCTATCCCAAACTTCTGCATCGGTTTTGTAATATAATTTAAAATATTCAACTCCACCATCACCCGCATCAGAAAACTGTTCTGCAGTCGTCTGATCATCAAACACCATAGCATATACTGTTGCGTCGGCACTTTCTGTTGTTGCGTGGGCAGACATATGCATAATTTGAGGTGCGTTGGTATCTGCCACATCATCAAACGCATCTGCATATGAAACAGGTGTAGAAGATACAAGAAAAGGTTCGTCAGCTTGTACATATATCCATGCTATATAGCTACTACTCGTTGCCAGAGAAGTACGTGTACTATCTTCCTTCATAGACTGGGGTAACGTGGTTGTTCCTACAGAAAATTGATTCATGCCACCCCATGGTTGACAGGCACTACCACCACACCCTGTACTAAACAATGTATCAGTAGCCAACTGTACTCCACTCGTGGTAATAAATATCTGCGTCATTTGATAACCCACAGGCACTGTTGAACTGGGCGCCCATGTAATCTGAAAATCTCGACCATCAAGACCATATCCTGTACTATCTACATCGGAAAGAACAACGCTTGATATTCCGTCAGCATATGCAGAACCAATAAAAAAAAGACCAACACATACGCCCACTCCAATTGTCATAAAAAACAACATCAGCAGATAGGAAATTTTTTGATGCACAAAATGTAATTTAATTTTTTCAGTCATATAATAATTTGTAATTAGATAATTTAGTTATTAATTAAATCATACTACATAATTTACTTTACTCCCTGCATGTCGACCTTATTACACAAAAAACAAAGTAAATTAAAAAAAAAGAGATAATTAAAAATCACTCTTACAAAAAGTTTTTCTTCTTTTAAAAAAAACATTATTGTATCTCATTTTTTTTTTTACACAACCTCGTACAAAAGAATGTACAAAAGAATTATATAAGCATTATAACACAAAAAAAAAATAAAGCCTAAACCATAAATTAATTATCCACAGCATAGCGACAATAAATATTTACAAAAAAAAGACCCGTTATTACAACGAATCTTTTTATGCACATTCACAAATTCTTACAGATTAATACTTATCCGTGCGGTTACATCATCCCTGGCATTCCCCCACCCATTTGAGGCATCATTGATTCTTCCTTTTTTGGTAAGTCTGTCACAATCGCCTCGGTAGTCAAAATCATTCCAGCAATAGAAACAGCATTTTCAAGAGCACTACGAGTAACTTTGGTTGGGTCTATCACACCAGCAACAACAAGATCTTCGTATTCACCACTAGCAGCATTAAATCCAAAATTGCCAGTATGTTTCTTTACCTCATCCACTACTACAGCACCTTCAAAGCCAGCGTTATTGGCAATAGTACGTAAAGGTTCCTCTAGAGCCCGGCGTAAAATATTGACTGCGATCATCTCTTCATCTGACAAATTGAGATTTTCAAGAGCTGAAATAGCACGAATTAATGCCACTCCACCGCCAGGAACAACGCCCTCTTCCACAGCAGCTTTGGTAGCTCCTACGGCATCTTCAATACGATGCTTCACTTCTTTCATTTCTGTCTCTGTGGCTGCACCAACTTTGATAACGGCTACCCCACCAGACAATTTGGCCAAACGTTCTTGTAATTTTTCACGATCAAAGTCTGAATCGGTCTGCTCAATCATCTTTTTAATCTGAGCAACACGATCTTTTATTTCTCCTTCGTCGCCTTTACCTTCCACAATTGTGGTGTTTTCTTTGGTAGATACTATTTTACGGGCATGACCAAGGTCAACTAATTCAACATTTTCCAATTTCAATCCCAAATCTTCGGTAATAACCTTACCACCAGTTAGAGTAGCAATATCTTGAAGCATATCTTTGCGACGATCACCAAATCCAGGAGCTTTGACAGCCAAGACATTGAATGTTCCACGAAGCTTGTTGACAACTAATGTGGCCAGAGCTTGTCCATCGACGTCTTCGGCAATAATAACAAAATCTTTTTTACCAGATTGGGCTACTTTTTCTAAAATAGGTACAATATCTTCCACAGAAGAAATTTTCTTGTCTGTAATGAGAATAGGAGCATCCTCGTACTCTGATTCCATACGCTCAGCATTGGTCACCATGTACGGAGAAATATATCCTTTGTCAAAACGCATTCCCTTCACAGTCTCAATCTCCATGCCGAAAGATTGAGATTCTTCGACAGTAATCACACCATCCTCACCAACATCATGCATTGCCTGAGCGATTTTGTCACCAATTTCTTGGTCATTAGCTGAAATTGCAGCTACATTGGCAATCTCCTCTTTCTCGACTGGCTTAGATATTTTTTCTTTCAAAAAAGTTACAATAGCCTCAGTAGCTTTGTGTAAACCTCGATTGAGAGCTACAGGATTTGCTCCAGCAACAACGTTTTTCATTCCTTGGTGTACAATAGCTTGAGCCAATACAGTAGCTGTGGTAGTACCATCACCGACCACATCATTGGTCTTACTGGCTACTTCCTTTACTAATTCTACACCGACATTTTGATTTTTGTCTTCTAATTCAATTTCTTTAGCGACTGTCACACCATCTTTGGTAATGAGCGGAGCACCATAGCCTCGATCAATCACAACATTGCGTCCTTTTGGGCCAAGAGTCACTTTGACAACATTGGCGAGAGCGTTGACACCTCTGACAAGATCTTCTCGGGCTTCATCTTGAAAGGTAATTTGTTTTGCCATAGTTTTTTAGGTTATAAGTTATAGATAATTAAGATTTTTGTAAATTGTCTACTCAAAAATAGCCAAGACGTCATCTTGGCTGATGATTTTGTATTCTTCACCACCAAGTTCTACTTCATCTCCACCCCATTTTTTGAAAAGAATTTTGTTGCCAACAACAACTTCCATAGTAGAGCGTTCACCGCTCTTGAGCATTTTACCTGGGCCAACTGCGATTACTTCCCCTTCTGCTTTTTTGTCTTCAGCTGCTCCTGGCAAAAGAATACCGGAGGCAGTAACTTCTTCTTTTTTGAATTGTTTGACCAAAATGTGATCACCAAGTGGTTTGATGTTCATATATATAAAGGTTTACTAGGCTTAAAATGCCTAAGAGGTTTGAAAGGCTAACGACTTAGTATAGACTTTCTGACTTTTGTCTTTTTTATCACTCTAATAATATGAGTGATAATTGTAAAGATATTTTACATTGTTTTTCCATCTTGTCAAGTACTAGTTATTATTCACTTTTCCACAGTCCAAAAGCTAAAAAAATTTAAAAAACCCACTGTTGGGGAGGCCCAATCTACCGACTATATATGAATTCATGATGCCTGTCAGTAACATGAATTCGATAGCGTGTAGGTTGCGCTGTTCCCCAACGGTGAGTTTTTACTTATTAATAATCTCACAATAAGACAATATTGTCAACAACAAAAAATGGCTGAAATTAGCCAAATTGTGTACAAACAGTGGATGAATTGTGGAAAACATTTTTTCTCTAGGCATTTAGAAAGTTTTTATAGATAGAAATCAAAAAAGAATCTATCCAAAATACTGGAAACGAGGACATTCTTGGCTACCAACTCGAACTGTTTCCAAAAACATAGCTTTTGACCTAATCCACAAAGAATTATGACCAAATTCTTCTGAATCATAAAGTGCTCTGTAGATGACCATTTCTTCTAATGTTTCACTATACCTGGCCACGCCTATGACTTCATATTCTTTGCCTTTATAATGTCGGTACTTCCCAAGTTTTATTTCTGGCATATGTTTACAAATTAGATAAAAAAATTGTTATTCTGTTATAAATTCATGACGAAAAAGCATAGCAAATAGAATAGCCCCAAGCATCAAGCCTACGTAACTAGAATAAAGATAATGATCAAACATAATGAGCGAGAGATAAGAGATAAAAAATAAGAGATATTTATTTTTAAAAATCACTATGGATTCCTGTCGAGTAAAGAAATAAATTACTAATAAAAATAAAAACAAACCGATCAAACCCAATTCATCTAAAACCAACAAAAAAACATTGTGAACAGGCTGGTACGCTGAACCAGATAACGTAGAATTTTGAAAAATTAATTGAGCAGTATAATTACCTGCTCCCACACCAAACCAAGGATGAGTCTTAAATAAAGTTAAGGCTTCACCATATCCCTCAATCCTTTCACTAACAGATCTTGCTTCTGATAGAGACTGTTCAACCAAACGATTTTGTACAAGAGGAAAAAATATTGTTACCAAGACAAATAACAACAAAGTACTGACAACAATAAAAATACTCTGTTTATTTTTTTCTTTCCAGCTAATAAATAAGTAAGCTAATATAAGTAATAAAAATGCTAGCCAAGCTGAACGACTAAAAGTAAAAAATAAAGCAGTAAGTAGCAAGCAATAAATAGCAAGCAATAAAATTCGATATTTTGTAACTTTATAAAGTTTAAGCTTTTTAACTAAACACAAAAATAACATTGCCAAAACAATTAGCAAATACCCACCAAAAATATTAGGGTGACTGAATGAACCATAAGCCCGAAGCCAACGGCCAATTTCTGATCCGGAAATAATGGAAGTGCCAGCTTGCCAAACTTGGTGTTGGGCTAATCCAAAAAACTTACTGGCAAATGTAGATTGAATGAAAAACTGCCAAACACCCAATACTGCTGGAATGATTGCCCCAGCGACGAACCACTTTATTGCTGAGTCAAAAGACAATGGACTCAAATACAATATAAAAAACAAAAGAAAAGCTTCCATTACCCTAAAAGATTGTTGGATTGCCAAGCTGTTATTCACTGCCCAAAAATTAGATAAGAAAAGATAAAAAATAAATACTAAACATGATAAAACAAAGATCCTGTCTTTTGTAGGACGAAGACTGAAGTTTGAAGTTTGAAGTTTGAAACGTAATTTTTTGAAATACCAAGCTATAAAAAAAACAACAGATAGCCACAACAAAATCTCCGTCCCAAAATATCCAAGAACACCGTATTCCCACTTGGTGCCATTGACAAACGGTTCACTATAAATCCAAATGGTCTGCCAGGGCAGAAAAAATAGAAAAGCACCCAAAAAAAACTTTAGTAATCTATCTGCATTCAATTTTTTTTCTAGATTCGTCATAAAAAAAATTAAGTAGTTACTGTGAATTACTATCTTAATTCAAGTTAAACTTGTAGCATCTCTTCTCCCACTCCTCTCGAAAATGTACTCGTCGATCATTCTCATGAAACTTGAGCATGGAATCTGAAATTACGACACGATTGTCTGGGGCGTCTTTGACACTGTCGTAATTGCGAGACATTTTTTTCTTTTGTATTTCTCTAGCTTGTGACTCAAGTAAATCTCCATAGCCAGTTGTCCAAACTTTTTCAAAAAACCGACGTAAAACAATTTGGAATTTATTATTATCTACTCTAAAACGTGATGACAATTTAAAATCTTGAAAATTATGAGGAGTAAATTTTTTGGTCCACTGATTGGCTGAATGGATATCCGCCAAAACATTTTCTGGGTCATAAATTGGAATAAGCTGATCGAGCCAGTAAATCATATAGATATCTGGTGTGTCGATCGAGACGTCAGAAATATCTAGATGATCATCTGTGACATAAAAACTCAGACAAATCTTATCTTTACTAACTTTCTTATTTCTCCGCAATCTATACAAAGAAAGAATCAGTGTGATCAAAAAACGAGCAAGCCAAATTCTTTTTTTCTTTATCACCACAAACACATCAATATCACTTTCCTCACTCAACCCACCGCCAGCCACAGTATTGCAGACAAACACTGCCCGCACAAATGGCACCCAGCGCATTTTCCTTACTGCACGTCTGGCAATCTTCATTTTCTTTTCAAAAATTGAAATTGTGCTCTGTCGTTTGTCGACATTGTCTATGCGACCTGCCAAAAAATAAAAGCTGTGTCTATGATCTATTGACGGCTCCTCATCTGCCAATCTGTCCAGTTTCTTCAAAAAATCTGTATAATCCAATTTAAAATCCGTATAATCTGTGTTCCACAGACAATGATAAAGCTCTTCCTTTGTAAGAGCAAAATCAAAAATATCAAAATAGGCTAAGGTCTTTAAAACGGCTATTTTGAATTGGTCATTCATATATAATATCTTCAACAAATATCCTCACTAATATACTTGATTTTAGACAAAAATAAAACTGCTGGGAAATAGCAGTTTTTTTGTACCTGTCCTGTTGCCACCCCCCCCCAACCGCATCCTCTGCTTGGTTCTCCCATATTTTGATGAAAAAAAGAATTAAAATTAAATTTCCTCAATCATCACCACTGGCTCTGGCATTTGAGTTATTTTTTCTTCCTTCTTTTCAGAACCAATACAAACACTGTTGTCGACAATTATTTTTTCTTTGGTAATGTTGACAATCTGGTCACGACTAATGACATACTCCTTGGTGCTAAGAACCGAAAATCTGACAATATACTGAACAATCATCTGACCACCAATCTCAAAAACCAAATCAGCCACATGACCAAGCTGTTGACCTGAAACAGTCTCCACAGACAGGTGTTTCAATTGTTTTAGGCCAATACGCATATTTTTGGACTACGAACTAAAAAAACAAGTAACTAATATGTAAAACAATACCAATTACTAATTGCCTACCCTAGGTGGATCCACACTGGGTGAACTAGTTGTTATTTCACGACTTCACCTTCAATGATACCCTTCCCGTCATCTGGTCCTTTTTTGCGAAAAATGATTTCTTGTTGGATGGCCATCAATAGCGTAGACAAAAACCAATACAAAGTCAAACCACCAGGAAACTGAATACCAATCACGAGAGTAATAAAGGGCATAAAATAAGTCATTTGTTGGCTCATCATTGTGCTCATTTTCTCGTCTTTGGCACCTGCTCCAGCATTTTTTGGTGGTTTCTTGGTCATCATTCGCTTGGATTGCCAGAACTGTGCGCCTGCAGCTAGGACTGCCAAAATCACACTACGGTGGCTAAGATCAAACAAACCAAGTGTCATCGGACTAATTTCTCCTGGATTAGTGACAAAAGAGTACAATAAATCAAAATGTTGATTGGCCAGGCCATCCCGAAGGACGTAATATAAGGCAATAAAAATTGGCAATTGAATCAAAAGCGGTAGACAAGAACCCAGCGGATTGACTTTATGTTCTTTGTAAAGCTTCATGGTTTCTTGGGCAATACGTTGTTGATCGCCTTTGTGATCTTGCTTTACTTTTTCCATCTTTGGTTGAAGATCTTGCATGTCTTTCTGAGCTTTGATAGATTTGTTGGTCATTGGGAAAAGTGCCATCTTGATCACTACAGTCAAAATAAAAATAGTAATACCAACATCTGGAATAAGATTGTATAGCCCTACAAAAACGTTGAAAATTGGCTGGTAAAGAATTGTTTGAAATAATGCTTGCATAATATTTGTTTATTGGTTTATTAGTGGTTCCACCTACCACCCAAGGCGGTCAATTAAGGCGGATTAGATTGTAACTGGGAGAGTATATCACGAGGTAAAAAATTATTCAATGAGAAAACATTTTTTGTAAATATTTTCAAATATTACTTGATCCGTTTCCCCATATTCTTTAAATCTTTCAACTAATGCAGATTTTAAAGCCATAATACCAGTGGAATCTTGGGGTCGAGCTTTCGGCCGTCGTAGAATACTTTCCGGTATTACGTCGTTAAAAGCGTTTACAAGTGGCATTTTCCAGACATCACCCTCACGCAAGAAATTCGGTGGGATATTCAGTATGTATTCCGCCACATTATGCGACAAAAAAAATGTTCTCATCTCAAGTGGGCCTGAATACATCATAACTTTTGATGTTCTCATTAACACTCCTTTGTGCAGGTTGTAGGTCATTTTTAGTCGAAATTCCGGCTGAATGATTTCCTCGGGCTTCACACTAAAACTGCCCCAAGTTCCATAACTGCCGTGTAATTCATCGGATCCTTCGCCGTTGAATACGACCTTGAAACCATCCTTAGCTATTCGTTTTGCCAAAAAATGATTATAGATGGCAGTATAGATATTAAAATCTTTAGATCGTTTATCTTCAAGTGAATAAATCACTTCAGGAAGAGATTCAATAGCGTCTTTTCTCGAAACGTGCACTTCGATTAAATTTTTCTCCAACCCCAAAGCTTTAGCTACAATTCGTGCATGGTATAGGTCGGTTCCCTTAATAATAGGCTCTTCTTTTATATGAAAAGTGTAGAGCGTTAATTTTTTGCCCTGTTCTCTAAGTAATTTATTCACTAAGTAGGTTGTGACAGTTGAATCTATTCCACCGGACAAAAGACAACATACGGGCACATCTGAGATTATTCTCTCTTTGGCAGAGGTTTCTAATCTTTTTCTCAACTCTAGGCCGATTGATTTAGGTGAATCATAGGAAAATTTTAACGAATCAATCTTGAGCTCATAATATTTCCATTTTCGTGATGAAAAGTCAACTAAATTTACTTCAAATATAGTGCCTGGCTCCAAAGACTCTACTTCTTCAAGATTGTAATTTTTTAAGCCTAGGAATCCTTTAATTTCACTAGAAAATATAAATTGTTTTTTGTCACGATTGTAAATATAGTGCAACGGTTCTTCGCCTATCCAATCACGAAAAATTAATATCCGTGGGTATCCTTGGCGGCAGTCTAAAATAGCCGAGGCATACATTGAATCTAAGGAATCACAAAACCCATCCCCATCGGCCTTATAGAGATTTAACAGAACCTCAGCGTCACCTTTCGATTTAAAAGCAAAACCCTTTTTTATCAAATTTGTCCTCAATTCTTCATAATTGAAAATCTCGCCATTCATTACAAGAGCAGTCTTATTATCATCAGCAACGATTGGTTGCATGGAATCAGTGTCATCCGGTGCTATTATCGAATGACGCATAAAGCCAAGAGAAACACCATGCTCTGGCCATTCAATTACTCGAGTTCCATCGTTGCCACGATGGAGTAGGTTGAGGCATTTATTCGTTTCTGCCTTACTTAATAATCCGCCAAATATTCCACACATCGATTTTGATCTTTTTGTTTTCATAAGCAGTGACTTTCGAGCCACTTTCTGTGTTTTGGGTGGGCTATGTTAATTAAAGCTCTCTGTCTCTCCTTTATTGTTTTGTACCTCATTTCAGCAATACCATATTCTGTAACAAAGAAATCAACATCTGCACGCGAAATAGTAACAATATTTTGAAGTTTGGGAACAATTTTTGAGCTTCCGTCTTTTGTGGTTGAGGGCATTGCAATAATAGATACGCCACCCTTAGATATCGCCACGCCAGCAGTAAAATCATTGCTTCCGCCAGTGCCAGAAATTTGTTTGTAATCTAAACTCTCGCTGGCGGATTGACCGAGCAAATCTATTTCTAAGGCAGAATTGATACTTACCAATTTAGGTATTTTGGCAAATGAAAGTGGGTTAGTAATGTCGCCAATAGGGCGTAATTCAACTTTAGAATTATGATCAAGCCACCGGTAAAATTTTGTCGAACCCATACCAAAACCTGCTACGATTTTTTTACAATTTAGATTCATCACCCAATCACCAATCATTTCAGAATAAATCGAAACTTTTGACCTAATATCAAGTGTACTTTGAAGTTTCCCCACACCCAATTGAACCGTGCAATCTTCTGAAATAAAGCGATTGAGAAATGTACCGATTACAGTAAAGATATCCCCCTCATCTTCCGAGATACCATTGATATATTCCGCTAGTGGATAGTCAACCTCTATTTGTTTTGTTATTTTCTTGGCTGGAAATTTTGGACCATAAGTCCATGGCATTTGTTTGTTTACTTCTACCCAAATCTCTTTGGCTTGAGAAAAATAAAAATTATAGTCAGGATTTGTGCCGAATGAATAGCCTAATTTTTTATCATAAGCCACTTGCAAAATTGCAACATCGATTTTTAACTGATCAAAATATTGAGGGATACGGCTAAAATGTATAGGTGTATACTCAGCAATATCTGCAACATGTTTATCTAAAAAAGTGGAGATTATTTTATGCTTAGGATTATATTCATTCTTGTAGAGAGTACGGGAATGCAAAAGAATTACTTGTTTATCAAGAGATTTGATTTCTTTCATTAGTATTTGTGGTTCAGAAGCTCTAACGCCAGTAGCTACTATCATAATCATTTGATTAGTATGGTTTCTTTAAGATGGGGAAGAGGTTTTATGTTAGCTCGGAATATGTTATTAAAAATTTTGATGAGCTTTTTTTGATTGTATCCATGACTAAGCAAAGTGCCCGTGATTCCACCCTCGCCACCATCTGATGCGTCCTGAAAACGAATTTTTTTTACTTCAAAAAGTTCTTCTGGAATTTTCCCAGAATTAATTTCATCTGCGAATACCATTTTCATAAACCCTGGTTTACCACCAATTTTTTCTAAAATTTCAAATGGTATATTAGCAATAATTTTCATTATCAACTTTTCAAAATATGGGCTGAGCAGATAAACACCATTTTTAAACATCGGTTTATACATTCTGCTTCCACCGTGCTTCCCTAGACCACTGCCTAGCTGTATATTGTATCTACCCTGTGCTTCAGCCAACAGGTTCCCCCAAATGTAGGCTTCACGACCAGCAGGTTCGTTAAAATCTTTTGAGGTTCTCTGAAGCACTAATTCTTTTTTTGTTTCTGGGTCAACAACAATCCAATCATGATAATCTCCGAATGCTTCATTTCCGCCCTCTCCGGTAAATACATATTTAATACCGTCGTCTTTTAAAACATTTGCTAATTTGTGCATACCGACCGCACAAAAAACATTATACATGTGATAAATCTCGCTATCTTTAACAGCCTCTTCTACACAATTGAGTATTTCTTTTTCAGATACGTTAATTATTTTGTGGTTTATGCCGAATGTTTTTGTGATTTGGTAGGCTCGAACTAAATCAGTTGACTGCTGCGACGCAACCTCAATCGTATATGCTGTCACATTTTTACACAATGTGCTAACAATATAGGCAATTGACATGCTATCTATACCGCCAGACAACAGTAACGCCGTTTTTTTTATTTTTTTGATTAAACGATCTTTTGTCGCTTTAAATAGAAAATCATGAACTTTTTTAGCAACATCTTCTAGCTTATCATAAGCTATCTCATTTTTTTCTTTGTTAAAATTGTAGTATAAGTGTTTGCGAACCTGACCTGTTTCCGAGTTTATTTCGACGACTTCCGACCTGTTAACAGCAACGATTTCTTCGTATTTAAGATCCGGCAAATTTTTTAACAGATCGTGAATAAAATTCGCAAAATAAATACTACCACCACTTATTGCGTAATGAAGTGGCATTTCTCCGATCCAGTCTCTGGTAGCAAATATATATTTTTCTGTTTTGTCATGATATAAATATGCAAACTCACCATTAATTTTTCGTAAAAAATCATTGCCGTATTTTTTGTATTTTCTGTAAATTATACCATCCTCACCATTGATAATATTCTCAAAAAAACCATTCCCATATTTGCTTACGAGTTCTTCTTTATTAAAAATGAGAGGTTTAATTTTCCTTAAATCAACTAAATTCATAGTTATCTTAGTAACCACTATTTGTTAAAGTTCATTATAGCTCGGTTTAAAAAGGACGGCAAGAACTCCATGTGATGCCTCTGCAGGACTCGCAGGGTTAATTCACGTCAGCAGTCAATTCAAGAAAGTGATTCAAGAAAGTGATATGAAAAGACGCCTGTCCTTCAAGCGTCTTTTAAAAAATATTTTGGCACTAAACTTCTGATTTTTCTTCTTTATCTTCTTTATCTTCTTCAACTTCACCTGCGTCTTCTTTGTTCTCTTCTTTTTCTTCAATTTCCACAGCAACATTATCTGCACCATCAGAGACCTTAACAACATCAACTTCCTCTAAAGCCTCTGCATCCTTTTCACCTTCTAAATCCTTAGATTCACCAGTCAAAACCTTCTCCATCACTTCCTCGTCATCTTCACTACTGACTTCTTGCTCACCTCCCAAGTCAGCAACATTAATTTTCCACTCTGTCAGTTCAGCAGCTAGACGAACATTCTGTCCACCACGGCCAATGGCAAGTGAGAATTGATCTGGCTCTACTTTAGCGATAGCTTCACGAGATTCTTCGTTGAGCTCAATCTCGACTACTTTAGCAGGCGATAAGGCATTTTTGATATAAGTTTCTGGTTTGTCGCTCCACTGGATAATATCAATCTTTTCGCCACCCAGTTCTTCAATAATGGTGTTAATTCTACTACCTCGTTGGCCAATACAAGCTCCAATTGGATCAATGCTATCGTCTTCGGTAAAGACAGCTATCTTACTACGATTGCCGGCATCGCGAGCAATTTTTTTAATTTCTACATCACCATCAACAATCTCTGGGACTTCTTGTGCGAAGACAGCTTGCACCATTTTTGTACTGGAGCGAGAAAGCAGAATCTCTGGCCCCCTACTACCTTCGCCAACAGAAACAACAAAAAACTTCATTTTTACTCCTGGACGGTACTGATCACGACGAATTTGTTCATTTTGATTGAGGACACCAATGATCTTACCCAAGTCTACCAAGACTGTCCCAGATCTGTCTCTCTTGTGGATCACTCCTTGAACAATTTTCCCTGCCTGATCTTGGAAGTCAACAAAAACACTATTGCGTTCTGCTTCACGAATCTTTTGGATAATTACTTGCTTGGCAGTCATGGCAGCCATACGCCCGAAGTCGTGAGGAATCTCCTGAGGTATTTTCAAAATCTCACCGATCTTAACATTTTTCTTGACTTCCTTAGCCTCACGAAGCATGATTTGAGTTTTTGGATTGAACTGTGGCAGATGAGCGACTTCTTCTTCAGAAAGTTCTCGATCTTCATAACGAGCTTTTTCTCGGAGCATGGACATTTCTTCTTGAGCTTTTCCCAACAATTCTTCATCGACATCTTCAGCCACTTCTTTCTCATCCCAGATCTCCATGTCGCCTGTCTCTACATCAAATTTTACTTGGTAGTTGCCTTGGCGATTACCAAAATCTTTACGATAAGCTGCCCCTAGAGCTGTTTGGAGTGCCTCAAGAACGATCTCAAAATCAAGATCTTTTTCATCACACAGATATTGAATCGCTTTTGCTATTTCTGATGCCATATTGTTTTAGGTTATTTTGTTCAGAGTTTAACTAGCCTCTGACTAAAAGTTATTTGTGTTGATAAATATTGAGTTAAAAAAAAGTAGCTTTTATAAGCCACTAGGATAAATATATTATAACAGAAAAAATACTGCTGTCAAGTATCATAAAACTCCTAATAGGAGTTTTATGATACTTGACTGTTAAAGTTTAGATTGCAATATTTGAAAATGTATTTGATTCATTTGTCTCCTCTACAACTCCAGTGCTATCAACGATGAACGTCATTTTGCCTGAGTCAGTTTTACCATTTACATCCATAATCATATCAATTGGAAAAACTATTCTAATAGGAACAAAACTGTTATATGCTGAGTCCGTTGTAGTGACATTGTACAAATTATTAGCGGGGATCCTCATGGTATGGTCATCTTTAAAATCAAACGTAGCATTTGGATTTTCTATACCCAATGACTCTACAGTAGCAAGGTTTGCCCATTCATAGTTACTATTTACTCCAGTAAAATGACCTATGTTTACATCTACATAGAAAGGTTCATCAGACAAAATTTCTTTAGTACTCAAAATGGCAAGGTCTACAAAATACTTGCCGTTGTCTATACCAGAAGATAACTTCATACCAGAAAGATCCGGTAATCCTGTCAATGTACTACTTGCTATACATACTCTGCCGACACAGCCAAATTCGCATGTTACTGCATGCCCTAAGACATTATCACATCCTGCATTGCAGAAATATTCAAAAGCTGTGTTGTCATCTACACAATAATCTGATTGTGTCTGGACAGGGCCACCATCTTCCGGACATTCAAAAGATCCAATTATCGTACCACTGGCAAATACATTATCTCCACCATCGGTATCTACACACTGTGCAGGACTACAAGTCCCATCATAACAATAGTTTGAAATCATTTTTCCAGGCACTACACAATCTGCCGTAGTGACGCATGCCCCTGATTTTAATTTTTTATCAAAACTTAGCCATGCTTGACCAAGGCTATCCATACCACGATATTTGACCAAAACAGGAACGCTAACTCCAGGTAATTTTACCTCTACTGTTTGTCCTTTTTTGACAACAAAATTGTATCCACTGCCATAGTTATATATAGCAGGATTGCCAAGTTTTGACATTGGATACAAGTTTATAAAACTGTTGGTATATCCTCTAACATAGAAAAAAGCCATTCCAGCGCCATCTGCACTATAGATGACTTTTTCGCCTTTACAAGATTGTACCCATGTTTTTGAAGAAACATTGTAGACGCCGTCAGAAGAACATGCCTTAGACAATGACCCACCCGTGCCGGCAGCAGCGGCAGCCAAAGTAGCAAAGCCAAGAAATGCCGTGGCAATAGCCATCTTAGTTTTTGTTATACTCTGCGACTGTGTTTTTGTCACAGACGATACTTGTTTTTCTTTATCCATAAGATAAATATTATTAGTAATAAATATTTTATAAACTATACCACATCATTTTGTTTTATACCACTCCACTCAGCTACTATATGCCTAATATGTTCTTTTGTCACGATTGGGATATCAGTACTTGTAGAAGGAGTTTGTTGTAAAGAATTGACTTGTTCTAAAAGAATTTTCTTAGTGGTAATAATTTTTTCTTCGTCTTTCAATCTATTTACCTTTTTGCCAAGCTTGATAATTTCTTTTTTCTTCGTCTTGACAACTTTATCATGTTCGCCAACTACATCATGAGCCGCCCCAAAGAGCACCCCAGTAGAACTGTGAGGTGTGCCGGCATAGACATAAATCATCGCCCCAGCCTCATCCATCACATCAATGGCTTTGTCAGGAAGTTTACGTTCTTTGATATATTCTTTTGATAGCCTAACAGCAGACTCAATTGCTTCATCTGTAAACTTTACATTATGATACTCTTCGTACTTACCACGCAGTCCTTTGAGAATAGCAATAGACTCATCAACAGATGGTTCGTCTACCATGATTGGCTGGAATCGTCGCTCCAGACTATCGTCTGGTTCGATATATTGTTCGTATTCTTTCAAGGTTGTGGCTCCAATCAGCTGAAGCTCTCCCCTAGCCAACGCCGGCTTGAGAATATCTGCTAAATTCACCGCTCCTTCGGCTCCTTTGGTCTGCATGATGGTATGAATTTCATCAATAAAAAGAATAATGCCACGATTGGATGCTCGGATATGATCAATAAGTGTGCGGACTCGTTTTTCAAATTCTCCCCGATACTTCGTTCCACCGAGAATCTCAGCAACATTGAGAATTTCTACTCGCTTTCCTTTGAGGGCGTCTGGGACATTTCCTTCTGAAATACGCAAAGCTAGACCCTCGGCAATGGCTGTCTTACCAACTCCTGGATCGCCGACCAGAATGACATTGTTTTTGCGACGACGAGAAAGGATCTGCGTCAATCTCATAATTTCTTCTTCTCTGCCAACCACTGGATCAATATGACCTTCTGCAATGAGTTGGGAGATATCAGTCAAAAATGCACCGTTTGCTCCAGAAGAATTTTTTCCAAAGGGAAATAATTTTTGCAAAAATTCTCCCAATCCTCCACCACTATGAAAAGAAATTCTGATACTTATCAAAATCAATATTCCACCGATAATATATAACAAGATAGAATAATTCATAGATAAAAATATTATACCACAAGTATCTCATAATGTTTAATTTCTGAGGCTCCATTCGATCGGATATAGACGCTGACTTGTTCAAACTGAATTGGGGTATTGTCCATATCAATATTATTTTTGAAACAATATACTTTGGCTGTAGTAAACATTTTTTTAATTTTTGATTTTCCAGTTGCTCTCTCTGCACTACCTTCTCCATAACTTCTAGTCTTTACTTCAACAAAACAAAGTGTCTTACCAAAATGTTCCTTTTTATGCCAGGCGATAATGTCGATCTCACCTGCTCTAATTTGAAAATTGCGATCAGCAATCACATAGCCATGCTCAATCAAAAAAAGAGCTGCCTGCTCCTCGCCCCACTTTCCTATTTCCTGCTTTTTTGTCTTAGTCATAACCAAACTAAAAAAAACAAAGTTCATATCTTTTACACTGTTCGCAATTTCGTACATAATCAATCGTGCTTATACAACACTAGCCCCTTATGAAATCGACCCATATCAAATTCTTCCTGCACTACAAATCCGTGCATCTGCGACCATCTTTTGATATCTAAAAAATCTACAAAACGATTATCTTGGGGACCAAAAGTAAGCCCTTTCTTACTCCAGTCAACAATAACCAGCCGAGCCTTGTCTTTCAAAAGTCTTCTGGCTTCCTCAAGAATAGCATGACGATTGTCAGACTGAACAAGGGTATTTATCACAAAAGCCAAATCAAGACTTTTTTCTGGAATAGCCGTTTTACCGATCCTTTCTAAATCAGACCAAACAGTGTGGATATTGAGGAGACTATTGATAGAGGCTCTTTTGCCGACTATTTCGAGAACACTCTTCAAAACATCCACAGCATACATGACGCCCTTTTCTCCAAGTACTTTTGCAGCAGGAAAAACGATATGACCAGTCTGCCCACAGCCAAAATCAGCAACATGCATGCCAGACTGAAGCTGGGCTTTTTGAAAAAGCACATAAGGATCAATCATTTGGTTGCCAGAGTGATACATGAGGTCTTAGGTTATAAGTGTTTAGGTGATTAGGTATTTAGCTTAGCTGATTCCATATTTCTCTCCCTTTTTAAGGGGGAATTAGAGGGGGTTGCCAGGTTTAGCTTTGCGGCTCCTACCAATTGTCATATTGTCCGCCAAAGGACATATCCGCCTAGGATGAAAAAAGAGAATTACATCCCAAACAATCTACCAAAAACACTAATAAGAATCCCACCAAGCATTCCGGTCATACCAAGAATAGCAATAATGATTACAACAAGACCAATCAATTTATATAACAAACGTGTCCCTCCGCTAAATCCAATTTTGTTTTCGGCCCAGCTACTGGTTCCGAAATTTTGAATAAACCATTCTGTTTTGATAATAAGCAGTGTACCAACGGCAATACCTACTAGACCAAAAATAATTTTCATAATTTATTGGAAATTAGCTATTAATAGATAACTACATTATACGCCATTTTTCTATTTTTAAAAAGTGTTGATTATAACAGGGTTAACTATTGGGATGCTAATAGCCATTTTATTTACTCCTTAATCATTCCTTTAAACTCCTCTACCATCGGCACTTGTTCTGATTCCAATCCATAGAGTTCAGCTGTATACACCGCTGTCCAGTCCGCAAGAATAAGTGAGGAAAATAATTTTTCGGCATCTGTCTTTCCCTCAAGCTCGATGGTTTCAACGGCCAACCCTTTATTGCGATACAATTTTTCAGTAATCTCCATTCTTTTTTTAATTTTTGGATGATCGTTGTTATCTTTTAAGATTAAAAAATAAAAATTTTTAGACAAAAACTTGGTCGATTCTTGAACATCAAAACCGTTCATCTCATTATGATTTAATTCCGGAAAAATATTATAAAAGGCAGGAATCTTACCTGTTTCATTCAATTTTATTTTCCAGTTCCAGGCTAATGTCCAGTTTTTTCTTGAACAGTAAATTACTGGCACACAATCCTTCATGCGTTCAGCCAAAGCTTTTCCATCTTTTTCAATTTTAGTTGAGTCCAATAAAGAAGCAAGGAAAGACAGCTCTGTCAACAAATCTTCTCGGCCTAATAACTTTAAATGCCCCATTAAACTAAACCCAAGAGCTGATCTTGGCTGGATACCAGTATCTGGTATTTGGACATAAGGAATACCATCTCTTTTCGCATTCTCAATTAACTGCTCACCAACCGCAATGGCAACTACAGACAGACCCTTTCGTCTTGCTTCATCATAAGCAGACAAAACTTCCTCGGTGTTGCCAGAATATGAACTGCAAATTATGAGACTGTCTTCCAATTCTTTTTCTGGCAACTGTGGTAACCCATAATCGTTGTAAACCCGAACTGGCATCTCCGAAGCTAGGCGAGAAACCATATCACCAGCTAAATGAGAACCGCCCATACCAATCACAATGACCTTATCTTTTCTGACCAGATTATTTTCATTTTCAATAATTGGTTTGTAAGCAAATTGTTTTGGAAAATCTTTTATGGCGTCTTGCATCATATTTTTATAGGTATCAGGTAGTTAGGTTATAGGCACTTAGATTTTTAACTGCAACATTTCTACTAATTTATCTTCCGTATGTAATCTGGCCAAGTCACCATACCCGCCAACAAGTTCGTCGTCAAACATGATGATGGGTACAGTCATGTGACCAGTCTTTTTAATCATTTCGTCTCTGACTTCTGGATTCTCCACAACATCTACCTCTGTATATTCCAAACCTTCTGCTTTCAAAAGTTCTTTGGTTCTAATACAGTATGGGCAAACTGGGGTTGTATATATAGTTATTTTTTTCATATGCTATTTTTAATAAACAAAAAAAACTCTCTGGGCAAACTGTCAACATTCGTAATTCAAAGTAAATAAAATTATTCACATGTATCTAGCCTAATCACCAGCGAACTCTACAGGAGGGGTATCATCTACCACGGTATCTTTTACTGATGTAGAATTTGCTTTATCCGCTATACAAGCCAAATCATCTTCTGAACATTCTTCTTCCGTAATTTTTTCTACACCAACCAAACAAATCTTTGGCAAAGGACGGTAATAACTAGAATAGATTGTTTCCTTTTTTTCTCCACTTGCCAACTTCTGAATATAAGAAAAGGAAGTTTCTGCACCAGAGTGAGCACTTTGACACTTTTCTTCTCCTGGTTCAATGCTAGTAGTCTCAACATACTTCGTTTCACCAGCTGGAATCCATTTGTGTACTACTGGCTCTGTGTAAGAACCACTCCTGCCGTCATTTGTCCCCCACATAGTAAAATATAAATCCCCGTTATCCACATTCATATCTGTAGTAATAAGAATGTAACTGCCAGTGTCGTTCAAAAAACGAAAATCAGGGGCAGGATCATATATTGTGGCGTCAGTTCCTGGCAAACCATTACGATTGTCATTATAGTAACTAACTACCAAAGAATGATTGCGTCTCTCTGTTATTTGCAAGCCAGAATTCATAGCAGTACGAAACATGGTACTACCAACTTGACAAAGTCCTCCAGCAATTTCAGGTTTGATCTCATCGCCTTTGATCACGAGCTCTGACAAATAACCACCCTCCAAAGTAAAAGGTTCCAGAGCTTTGAGTAAAGAAAATTCTTGGCCAGGTTCGACAAGCAGACCATTCAACTTATCTTTAACAGCATGACGAATATTTTTGATACGATTGGCTGGGCTACCGCTAAAATTAGAATATCCAATTCCCAATATTTCTTTAATGCCAAGTTCGTTGACCTCACCAGTCTTTACATTAGGTTCCACCTGTTCTACAACCAACGGTATGGAAACCGCCACACCATCATCATGCCAAGTCTTTTGGACGACAGCTTCATTCATTTTCTGATAAGTATTTTTGATATCTAAGGATATCCCAGGCCTTGAACCTACAAATTCTGTCACTTTATTATTTTCGCCAATTTTGAATTTGGCATCTTGAGCTTCTTTATTTACTTTAGGAGAAACACTAGTTTCCAAATACTCAGTAGTGGAAGAAAAATTTAGACCAAAAATCAGCCCATCTTCTGTTTTTTGGACATCTACCCAATCGGCAATTTTCTGTTCTGAAATATTCCAATAATTGGTACTCTTGGTATGAGAATCAGTATACTTTAATTTCAGACCACCATGACCAAATATATTTGGTAATCTAGAAATAATATTTTGTAAATCTTCATCATAAATTTCTGGCTCTGTCTCCGTCGAATCAATATGTATTTCTGGAATACGCAAAGCAGACCAGTCTATAATAATTTGACTCATGACATTATCATATTTAAAAGACACACCACTTGTAGAACTAACGAATGTATAATCAAAAGGAGTTAAATTGTTGATAACTACACTAGCATTTTTAGCCTCTGCGCCGTAAGGTTCAAGCTTGTTTTTTATTTCTTCAAGTAATCGTTCACGATCTACATTGATAGACCTCAATTTTATATTAGGAGCAGTCAAACGACTAACAATGACTGTCCAAGAACGAGCTAAAGATGATTGGGTCTTCTGATAATTTAACAAACTAGCAACCTCTTTCTCCACATCCATGCTTATCAATTCAATAAAATTATCATCCGTAACAATGGTTGGGTGCAAAACAAACATTTCTTCTTTGCCGTCTTTACCAGAAAAGAAAAAACGTACCCCAGCGTCTACCAATTTTGTATTCATATCCTGCAAAAAATCACGCAACTCATCCGCATTCATACCACTAATATCAATGTCATCGACGTGTAGACCTGGCAATATCCGCCCCTCATAAGAAGCACCATAAGCCAATAAACTAGTAAAAAGAACCCCAAAAAAAACTAAGACAATAACCAAAACAATCCAAATTTTTCGCCAAGAGATATTTTTATTGATATTTTTAAGCACTTCTTTTGTTGACATAATTAATTTCTTCGCCACAAACAGCGAGGTATAAAATGATAATCTTTTTCCCAATTTACCCATCTTGAACCAATTTACTCTTCCACCACTTCGATTTTTATCTTAGTACTTTTTTGATGCATCTTAGGAATAGTGACCACCAAAATACCATTTTTATATTCAGCACCAGCCATATCACCTTGGACGTCTACTGGCAAAACTATGGTACGAGAAAATTTTCCCCAATAACACTCTTCATGAAAATATCTTGTCGCCTTTTCCATTTCCAATGGTTCATGTCTTTCACCTCGAATAGTCAAAAGATCATTATGAACGTAAACTTCAATCTTATCTGTTACAGCCCCAGCCATAGTCGAAACAATCACGATCTCATCATCATTTTCAAAAACATCTACAGCTAATTGCCCCTCCCTGTGATCCTCATACCACTCCTTTCCTTGTGGCGTCTTTTGTGACGGGGTAGCAGATACAAAAGAATCTCTACCTAAGGAAGAACCAAAAACCATCTCAAAAATAGGATCGTTTAATTTTTTATTGTCACTTTTCATACATCTACACTATAACAAAAATAATTAATAGAGTAAATGATGAACATAATTATAACCTAATAAAACCAAACATTATTAGTATTGACTAACGCCATAATATGGGATATACTAGACCTCACTTTCACTGTGAGTTAACTATAAACAACAAAGTAAACTGTCAATAGTTAATTTATCACAGGTAGTAATGGAGAGGTGGCTGAGTGGTCGAAAGCGGCACACTGCTAACGTGTTGTTCGGATAAAACCGGACCGCGGGTTCGAATCCCGCCCTCTCCGCACTGGTATACAATAAATACATTAACATTATATTCAAAATGGAAGGGTGGCAGAGTGGTCTAATGCGACAGTCTTGAAAACTGTTGTCCTTTAACGAGGACCGCGGGTTCGAATCCCGCCCCTTCCGCCAATTTTCACTTTTTGTGAAATCGTAAGAAACAGCCTCGGCGCAAAGCGCCTCGGCATGGTATTTTTCCGCAATTTTGAAG
>PFPK01000030.1 GCA_002793015.1 Candidatus Magasanikbacteria bacterium CG_4_10_14_0_2_um_filter_37_12
AAGGCAATTTAGGCAAGGTATGACATTTCTATTTTGCCCGCCGGTATGACATTTCTATTTAGCCTTTACAGCCAAAAAGTACTACTTGACAAAGGACAACAAAAAAGGTAGTATAATGTCACTATAAATACAAACGACGTTGAAAACACGTTAAATTGGGTGTTAATCATTTCAACCTCTCAAATAACTATAAATATATGGCCAAAGATATCGAGGACATCAGACTTGCCTTAAAATCAGGAATGATCGTCAAAGTACACCAAAAGATTAAAGAGACAAACACAAAAGGAGAGGAAAAAGAACGTATCCAAATATTTGAAGGCACAGTACTTGCCATTCGACACGGTAAAGAACCTGGTGCAACAGTCACTGTCAGAAAAGTCTCTGACGGAGTAGGAGTAGAAAAAATATTTCCAATCCATTCGCCTATCGTAGAAAAAATAGAACTTGTCAGACAGATGAGAGTAAGAAAAGCAAAACCACTTTACCTCAGGACTACAAAAAAGAAATTGAAAGAGGTGAAGAAGGCGGTAGCCAAATAATAACAAAATTAATCCAATTCCAACCCCATCTGTATCTGTTTTACCATTTCCACATCTTCACTATCAAAAAAAACTTTAACTACCCCAAACTCACCATCATAGCCAGGCTTAATATAAATGTTTCCTTTTCGCACTCTCTCTACAGCACTGGCGATTTTTTTACCGAAAGATTCTTTTATACTTCCCAAACTAACATTTTGCAAAATATGAAACTCATTATCAAAATCAGAGATCATTTTGTTATAAATTGTTGATACAGTCTTTGTGTTCCAGCCTTTGTCAACTGTGTCGGCAATAATTTCTACTAGAGGCACTAAACTCTTATACGGAATTTTTTTCTCACCAGCTTTTTGTGCTTCTTCGATATTTCTGTCAGCCAACTCATGCACACGATTTTCTACACCAATAATCATCTTCTTTTTACATTTTGGACACGCACCTTTATATTTTTCTGTTTCTTCTGGAGAGCAAGAAAATTTACAATCTCGGTGTCCATCCCAATGATATTTTCCCTCTTCTGGATAAAATTCTATAGTATGAGAAAAATATTCTTTATCCTCCTGTTTTATTATTTCAAAAATTCTGTCATAGGTAATTTCGTCATTATTTTTAAATTTAAAAACATTGGCCTCACGACCAAGTTTGGCTGGGCTATGGGCGTCAGAATTGGAAATAAGAGTAATATTGTCCAATGCAGACAAACGCCAATTCATAATTGGGTCACTCGACAAACCTGTCTCAATCGCAAAAATATGTGGAGCCAATTCTTCAAAAGCCTCCTCAAGTGAATCATAACCACCTTTGCTCCCAAATATACCAAACCAAGGTGTCCAAGCGTGTGCCGGGATCATAACCATGTGCTCGTCAACCTCAAGCATTATTTCTAATAACTGCTTGCAAGTCAAACCAAGAATCGGTCGCCCATCTGATTTTAAATTAAAACCTCTATCATCTAATGTCTTATTAAATTTTTCTGCCACTTCTAAACTTGGTGCAAAAACCAAAACATGCACTCGACGAGTTTTATCTTTGTGTTTCTTGATACAAGACAACTCTGTACCGATGATAAACCTAGTTTTACTCGGAGTCTGGTTATTGGTGTTAGGAATCCGGAGTTTAAATACACCGGCAATATCCTCCACCAACCGTTCCTTCATATGTGCAAACCATCCTGGATGTGTAAAATCACCGGTAGCAACAATATCAATTCCTCGTGTTTCACAGGCTCTAGCAATACTTGGCAATTCCAAATTCTTACTGCACGCGCGTGAGTATTTTGAGTGGATGTGGAGGTCAAGGATTTGTTGGATCATATATTTATCTTTTATTTATCTTTCTCTCGCAGCCAATTCTGTATTAATCTTAAAAATACAATAATTAATTATCTTATAAGTATCTCTTATGTTCTTTTTTGCGTTTTGGTAGATGTCATAGTCATGTTGTTCATATTCACAAACATTAATATCAAATCCATACAATTTGAAATGGTTTGAATCAACCGCTATGTTCAAAAAACTAAGATCAGGACACATTGCCATATCTCCTACCTTTATTTGATCGTTGGCTACCTCTACTAATGCCTTATATAGAGTATCAAACTCCTGAGACATATTCTGTAACACTTCAACACTCTGAATCTTCAGAAAAGCATGTATAACTAGCTTCGCACGATCTAGAGTAAACCATTTCTGTGGTAACCTGCCTTGTATTTCCAAAAGCAGTGGTTCACCGCAATGGGTCGTAGGAACAAAAACACTTGGCAAAATAAAATCAGGTGCCCCACCTCGAGCAAAATACTCAGTAATAAATGTTTGTCTATTTTGTAAAACAACAGCACAGTCATGGACTTGCCATTCATCACCAGTTTTTTGATATGGCAAAAAATATTGATCAGGTGGAAGTAACAACGTATCTAATGGAATGGGTGTGGATTGAGAATATTTCTTTACAACAAATCCATTACCAAAATCACGCAAATCTTTGTTGACCATTCTTTCCCGAATATTTGCAGGCAAATCGTCAAGACTACGTATTACCACAACCCTACCGGCTGCAAACGCCTTGTCATCCAAAAAATCAAACTTAACTCCTTCCCAATCAAATATTTCCGGCTTAGGAAACGTACCAGACATAAAATTAGGAAATGTATCAGACATAAAATTAAATAAATTCTATAAGTAAATCTTTCTTGGTGTGGTCAATATTCTGTTCAATCAGTCACATCGAGTAATACTCCCCATTCAACTGGCAACTCTACTGACACGATTTTCACTTCGTCCTTGGTTGGGAGTTTGAATGATACTTCTGTCGCACACAAGGCAATCGTTCCTGACACATATGGTGCCCGTGCCCCATACTTGGCATCCCCGACAATCGGACAACCTATCCTCGACATCTGTGCTCTAATTTGATGTGGTCTACCAGTTTTCAGATTAATTTTTATAAGTGAAAAATTATTATTTGTGTATACAACTTCATACGACAACTCCGCACGTAAAGCATCTTTTTCTTCATGATCAAAAATATCTACAATATTAGTTTTTGTATTTTTTCTAATATAGTGAACAAGCGTATCTTTCTTATTTTCTGGGACATTTTCTACCAAGGCATGATATGTCTTTTGAAATGTTCTATTTCTGATTTGTTCAGACAATCTTGATGCCCCTTTGCTGGTACGAGCAAAAACGACAATTCCGCAAACTGGACGATCAAGTCGATGGACAAGACCAACAAACACATTGCCCGGTTTATGATATTTTTCTCTAATATATTCTCGCACTTCTTCCAGTAAACTTGTGTCTCCTGTTTCGTCTCCTTGTACGAGCATTCCAGCTGGCTTATAGACTGCGATTATGTGGTTGTCTTCGTAGAAAACATTTAATTTCATATCAATTATGCCATCTAGAAAAAATCCCACACGGCAACAACCTGCCATATTTTCCAGATTCTTGAATAGTTAATTCCCCACTCTCATATGTACCAGTATCGCCAAAAAGAGCACGAATGTTATTCTCGTATGCTATGGCAGAATATCCGGATGCATAACCATTGATCAAAAAAAATAAGGGTTTTTCTTGCATAATCTGTTTGCATTTTGAAAGAAGAATTGGCAAGTGATCTTCAATCTTCCACAATTCTCTGTTTGGGCCATGCCCAAATGCTGGTGGATCGAGAATAATACCATCATAAGTATTTTCACGACGAATTTCTCTATCAACAAATTTCATCGCATCTTCCAAAATCCAACGTATTGGTTTATCTGATACACCGGAAATTCCGGCATTGTCTTTTCCCCAGCTTATAGCTGACTTGGAGCCATCAATATGCACGACACTTGCACCAGCTTGCGCACAGGCAAGTGTCGCACCACCGGTATACCCAAATAAATTCAAAACTGACACATCCTTTTTTGTATGTTTAATTATGTCACGCATCCAGTCCCAGTTTGGTTTTTGTTCAGGAAAAAGACCAATATGCTTGAATGCACTTGGTTTGATAAAAAAATTCAAATCACCAAAACCAATCTCCCACCGAGCTGGCACATGACTGCGATATGTCCAATCAGCTCTCTCACTATCGTGCACAAAATACCCGTCTGCTGTATCCCAATCTTTTTTTGGCAAATGCTTCTGCCACAAAGCTTGTGGATCAGGACGAGATAAAACGACATCGCCATAGCGTTCTAGTTTTTCTCCGCCTCCGCTATCTAGGAGTTCATAATCTTTTTCTTTGATTGTAGTAAGTATTGATAGTGTTGGCATAAATTTATTTATTATTTATAAGATTAACAACAATCTTTATCATAACATATTTGTCTTTTGGATTACTTTCAGCTACCAAAAGTGCGATAGCTACAAGTGCATTTTCATTAATTTTTTTCTCTCCCTTTTTATTAAATAAATAATTATTTTTCATGAGAAACCAAATAAACAAAAAACTACCTACACGTTTATTTCCGTCAGTAAATGGATGATTTTTTATTACAAAGTAAAGTAAGTGAGCTGCCTTTTCTTCAATGCTTGGATACACATCTTTTCCGCCAAAAGCCTGAAAAACATTCCCGACAATTGATTCAAGTCCCCCACTGTGTTCATTTGCAAAAAATTGTGTCGCTTGATTCTTTTTTACCAAATTAGTTTTGAGTTCGTCTACAGCCATCCGTGCTTCTGTATAATCAAATCTCAAACCTTTTTTCTTACTCACTTTTTTCAAATCAAGTTTACTTTCATCATATTCCTGAAGCAAAAGCCATGATGATGTGTAATCAGTTATTACTTTAAGCAAGCCTTTTGCTTCATCTGACTTTAGTTGTTTTTTCTGGATTGTTTTTTGAAGTAATTTTATTGTCTTATCCAATTCTGTCAACTTTTCAGTTCGTAATTGTTCAATTCTCTTTTGATTTACTGCATATCCATCAATAATATATTTTTTAAGCTTCTTCGTTGCCCAAATACGAAACTGAGTACCACGGACGGAATTAATCCTATATCCAACTGAAATAATCATATCAAGATTATAAAAATCAACATCACGTTCTACTTGTCTCTTGCCTTCAGTTTGAACTATCCGGAATTTCCGGATAGTTGAATTCTTTTTCAACTCGCCTATTTTATATACATTTCCAATATGTTCATTGACCGTCCTCACATCTTTATCAAAAAGAACAGCAATCTGTTTTTGTGAAAGCCAAACAGTATCTTTTTCAAGAGATACATCAAGCTGTGGACCAGTTTTAGTTTTGTAAATTATTATTTTTTGTGTTTCTTTAGGCATATGTTATATAAATAATGATTATACATATTCTATCTCATCATCTCCCAATCTCTTAATCCCCTCATCATTTTTTTGTTCTTCAT
>PFPK01000001.1 GCA_002793015.1 Candidatus Magasanikbacteria bacterium CG_4_10_14_0_2_um_filter_37_12
ATTTTTGATTGAAATAAATTCCAGACAACCAGCTTCCACTTCTTATGAATCACATCTGCAACGACAGGCAACAAGCTATGGAAAACGGGCTACTGTTTTTGAGGCTCATCTTGCTACACTGTTAGGGATTAATCTCGGAAATCTAGAACTCGTCAATATAGAAGATGGTAGTCAAATTATACTGAGGAAAACAAAACAAGGAAGGAAAACCATGAAACAAATTACTGGTTTACAAAATCTGAGGACTATGCCTTATCAAAATACAAAACTAGGTTCAGAACTACTACGTATCCAAAGTGACAAATCAATCATGAAAAATCATAATGAATTCAACGCTTTAGGTACAAAAATAAAAAACAATTTAACACTTAGGCCATTAAACAATTCGACTCTCTCTGTCCCAGCAATGAAAGTGGTGGCTGATTATCTCAGACTCCCTTTCTCAAAAAATAATGTGTCTACTCCATATTTCAACAACAAAAGAAACAAAGTTCGTGGTGGGTTACGAGTAAATATTGGCAAAGGAACCCCAATGGAAATTGTCAATGAAGCAATTATCACAGGGCTAAGAGAAAAAACAGATGTGAACAAATTAACAGACAAAGAATTACAAAGATTCCTAGTAGAACACAATCTAGGAGTTGATTGTTCTGGATTTGCATATCACATACTGGATGCTGAAATGAAAGCAAGGAGAAAAACGGAATTAAAAAAATATCTATTCTTCCCCCAAGCAAAAAATTTATTTAGAAAAATATTAGTAAAATTAAGAACAGCGGAAAGCACCAGTGTGAAAGTTTTAACAGATACAAAAAATACTCATCTAGTAAACTTAGCAGATATTCAGCCTGGAGATTTGGTCACTATTCTATCTTCCAAAAAATTCAGCAATCCAGATCATGTTTTGCTGATAAAAAGTGTAGACTACAAATCAAAAGGTAACGAACTAGAAAACATCCACTATATACACTCTTATCGTTGGAATACTGACGGTCTGTACAAACATGGCGTAAGGGAAGGTAGTGTCAATATACTAGATAAAAACAAAACTATTTTGGAACAAAAATGGCTAGAAAATAATCAAATTGGAGAAAAAAACGAAACCAAAAAACTTGCTCAAGAGGCACAGTCAGTTGAAATTCATCGATTGAATTGGTTGTGAAGCAAAAAAAATCTGTCGAAATGCAGATTAATAATTACGTCCCTGCCAAAACTGCCTTTGTGCTGTAAAAATAAAGTATCCCCAGAGCAGAGCCCTTGGGTATTTTTTAAGGCATTGCATAATAATAAAACATCCTCAATAAATAATGAGGATGTTTTTTGTTTAAGTATATATAATTCTCTTATCTTAGAGGAGACTTTCTACTGCAGCTTGTACTGCTTCAAACGGCTGAGCACCATTGATAGGAATGGTCTCACCATTTGGCCCTAAAATGATACTGTATGGCGTACCTTGTCCGCCAGCGTTCTGGGCGTCTGTTGCATTGGCAGCAATCTTGGTAGCATATTTTTGATCATTTACACAAGTGGTAAATTTGGCAATATTACCAACACCAGCTTGTTTTGCGATGGTAGCAAGAGCTTCGTCAGTAGCAGGACCACCCTGGTTATCAAAGAAGATATCTGTCATTTCCCAAAATTTTCCCTGTTCAGCCGCACATTCTACAGCATTAGCCTTTTTTTGTGCATTTGGATGGAGACTGGTAAGAGGAAAATGTCTATAAACCCATCTTACGTCATCAGGATAAGTGTCGACAATCTGCTGAACTGTTGGATGAAATCTTCCACAAAATGGACAATCCAAATCAGAAAATTCAACCAATGTAATTTTGGCTTTTTTGTTACCGCGAATATACTCAATTTTTTCATCTATCGGAGAAATGGTAATTTTTTCTGGTGCTGTGGGAGCTACATTAGTTGGCGTTACTTGACCAGCGCTCACCGAGTCATTGTTTCCAGTAGCATCAGATCCGTCATCACTACTCATAGTCATGTTCAGTAGAATAAAAAATCCAATAGTACACAAAACCATGATACCTGCAATGATACCAAATATAAAAGTTTGTGATTGGCTCATACCAGCCAACGGCGATTGTTTAGGTGGTTGTTGTGGGGTGTTGGAGTTTCCACTGTGTTCTTCAGATATATGTTCTGACATAAAAAAATGGTTAAATTAATTAATTCTTTCATTCCTAATGGAATAAGGAATGATAATATTTAATGAACTGGTAGCGAATTATACTTATTTTTTATCTAAAATAAAACGAGAAATATACTTATTTTGCTAGCAAAGGTATGAACCAAAGCGAGTTCTGATAGCTAAAAATAAATATATTTCTAGAGTATAGATGAAAAACTTGAATATAAATTCAATAACTTGATAATTGTACCACAGATATATTGGTTAAACAACAATAGCAGAGCTGTGGATATAAATTATGAAAAAAAATACTGTACTATAAAAAAAGATCAAATTTGTTTTTTATATTCTCCCCACCAACGATAAAATTCATAAGCTATTGGGGCAGATATTTCACTTCCCCCAACGCCCTCTTCAATTAAAACAGTGACAACAATCTCTGGATTTTCGTAAGGGGCAAAAGAAGTAAACCATGCATGGTCGTCCTTGTTACTACTCCACTGTGCTGTTCCTGTCTTGCCAGCACTCGTAAAAGGTAAAAGAGAAAGCCTGCGACACGAACCATACACCACACAATCCCGCATACCTTCCCTTACCACTTCAATATTTTCTTTCTTCACTATCTGGTCATTGAAGATCTCCACACCCTTGAAGCGCTCTTCACCTGTCTGCGAATTTATAAAAGATTTTACAACACTAGGCCGATACAGTCTGCCTCCATTGGCGACAGAAGCAGTCATGGACGCAATTTGGAGCGGTGTTACTAATATGTCCCCCTGACCGATCGAAAGATTGTAAGTATCTCCAACATACCACCTTTCACCTTTGGTCTCTTCTTTCCAATCTCTGGAAGGAAGAAAACCACTGGCCTCACCAGGGACGTCTATCCCCAACTTTTTATCAAAACCAAATTTCCATAAATATTCTCTAATTTTGTCTACCCCTAGACCAACAAAATCTTGATAACCTCCACCAATATAATAATAAAAAGTATTTACTGATTGAGCCAAAGATTTACGAACATTGGTAATACCATGCCCTCCAGCCTGCCAATCTGGAAAAAACCAAGGCCCAACCTGTAACCCGCCAACACTATTAAAACTCGTTTCTGGTGTAATAATGCCCTCTTCCAAAGCAGAAGCAGCTAAGGCTGGCTTGATAGTTGAACCAGAAGGATATGTGCCGGCAATAGCACGAAAAAAAAGCGGGTTGTCCTTATTGTTTATATACTCCTGATATTTATCATAAGAAATGCCCCCAGAAAAATCATTGCTGTCAAATGAAGGCAGGCTTATCAAAGCCAAAACTTCACCATTGTTAGGATTCATGACCACTGCTGCAGCTCTAGACTTGCTATTTTTGGCCATGCTCTCCTTCATAATCCTTTCCAAATTTTTTTGAATTTGGGTATCAATATTCAATTTGACATGATTACCAGGTATCGGCGGATCTTCAGAAAGAACTTTTTGAGATTTTCCAAGCGAATTTACTTCTACCTTGGTGTGGCCAAAAAAACCACGCAATTGTGATTCATAAGATTTTTCCACACCAGATTTGCCGATATAATCAGAAGGAAGATACCCGTCAGAACTCAAATCTTCGTACTCACCCAAATCGAGCTTACCAATATAGCCAAGCACGTGCGACAACGACTTTGTCTCCAAAATTGTGCCGTTTTTCAAATCAGAATAAAGTCTTTTGCTACCACGTTCAATATTTATACCAGGCAAATCAGCACTGGCAATGTAAATAGCAAGGGCAGTATCATAATCCAAGTTCTCCTGAATAGAAATAGACTGGTAGCTATAAGAACCATATTCGTCTATTAAATTTTTTACTTCAACAGCATCTTTGCCAATCAAAGTTGATAATTTCTTTATCATTTTTTCCCTCTCCTCAATGTTCAGTGGCAAATCTTGAGGCGTGACTGTCAACGCAAAATTTGGAATATTTTTTGTAAGTGACAAGCCGTTCCTATCCAAAATTAGTCCTCTTTCTGCTGAGATAGGAATAATTCTCTCTCTATTCCCTTCTGATCTAGCTAAATATGATTCCCCACGTATAATTTGTAAATACATTATCCTTCCCAAAAGAACAAAAAAAGCAAGAATAATAAAATTAACAAGTATGTTTACTCTCTTTTTAGAAAAAGAATTATAAATAAATTTTTTGCTTTGCAAACTGGGGTCATGCCTACCTTGTTTTTTTTCAAAAAAAATAGAATCTTCCACCCACTCAGTATTTTTTTCTAAAGGCACAAAAAAATCACCAGAATCATTGGTGCTAAAAAAAATATTGTTTTCTTTTTTTTCTTTCATATATTCACTACACAACACGAAGAATCAATTTTTTCAGCAAATAATAAAAAAAGAAATAAATAACAATAAATGTTATAGTTGTAAATAATATTTCTGTAAAGAATGTAACAAAAAGATCTCCCCAAGTAATGTCAACTTTCACAAAAAAAGTCGACAAAAACAAAATCAGTGCATACAAAGAACGAAATATTACAAGAGAAGACGCACAAAGCAATGACCCAGCATACCAAGAGTGATTTGTAAAAACCTCTGTGTATAACCAATAAGTAATTAAAATAGAAATAGTCGATGAAACAAGCAATATTCCAAAAGGCATTAGACTGAATAATTCAACAAAAAAGTGGGCCATAAAAGAAATCCACACCACCCATCCAGATTCTTTCCAAAAAATAAAAAGTATCAAAAAAATAAAGATCGCATTGATCTTAGAAAACGGGGATACCAAAAAATAAGATAGACTGATGTGAACCACAACAACTATGGTGATGATTAAAAAAAAAGCTAAGAATAATAATACATTTTTCATAAAACCGTTCCAAATTTATATGATAATCGAAACTAGCCTAATGTGGCTAAGTAGCTTGACAGGAGTAATAATGGCACTTTGAAATGGTTGATAAGGCTCCTTTTCTACAGACTCTACGGTGCCAATCAATAAACCATAAGGTATACTTATTTCCATACCAGAAGTGACAACCAAATTTCCAACTTCGATAACCTCATTTTGAGGTATAAAATTCATTCTGATACTCAAACCATATCCTCCCTCAATTACACCAACGGTATATTCTTTGTTCACAACAGTAGCTGCGATTTTGCTACTATTATCATCAATCAGACGAACTGTCACAATGCCATAATCAACCCTAGACACAGTACCAATCAAAATGCCATTGTCTACTATCACTGGGTCATCTACTTCTACTCCAAATTCAGGAAAGACCCGTAAGACCAATGTGCTCCCTAATGGATCAATATTTTTTCCGATCACTTCTCCGCCTACAGAATGGTATGATGATGAAGCAGAGATGAAAGAAAGTTGTTCTCTTAATGATTCATTGTCAATTTTTAATTTTTCAAACTCAACTGCATCAATCTGTCTTGTCGTATACTTTTCTTTCAAATTCTTGTAGGCAATCTCTAATTCTGTTGGCGAAGAAAATTTCTCCTGTCCGTCGCCAATAGATAGACTAATCTCGTAAACAGATTTGGATGTAGGAATAATAAGAGAACG
>PFPK01000041.1 GCA_002793015.1 Candidatus Magasanikbacteria bacterium CG_4_10_14_0_2_um_filter_37_12
CCAGACAGCACAACTTCTATTTCTGTATCATACAGCACTGCAGTTGCAGAACTAGCTAAAGTGAATTACAAAAATACTAGATCTGGAGAAAACGTTTATCAAGGATCTTTTCCTGCTCCCAAAGGCACTGCACTTGATCATGGGTATGTTGGTCTTGATGTTACAGTCGAACCATCTGGAACAGGTGCATTCAAATACTCAAATAAAATTTGGACTAAGGATCCTATAATTTGTCGTGACGGGGTAAGAGAATATTACCCAAGTACTGGAGCAGAATGGGAAGTAGCCTGGAAAGCAGGGCGCACAGAAGGCAAGACAGACTACACAAGGATCGAAGACAAAACAATCGAAGAAAAATATAATCCTAGCGTGCCGACAGCATACGCAGGAACAGAACTTAACGATATCTGGGTAGATGGATACAACCAAGAATTTAAGATGACTGGAAAATTTGATAAATATGTATTTGTCTGTAGTCAAGCATTAGGTTCTGCCGTTCTAGAAGACGATAATCATGTTGCTACCGCACTCAAAGGATTTGACGAGGATGGTTGGCAACTAAAACCAGCAGAAGAGTTTACATTTGATATGCATCTGCCAAATGTATGGCCAAGCACACAACCCTTCGCATCTGGTGAACGAGCACGCATACGTATGGCAGAAGACGATCCAAATTACAAACTCATCACCACTGGCGACAACCCAGAAACAAAGATTGAAGCAATAGACATTGTTGAGTATGATGCTGATGCATATAGTCGTAACAGTAATGACACAGAAGCAGACCTCACGAGTACAGCCACGCAGATAGCTGAACTTCGTGTCAACCAAAAAGTAGCAGAGCCAGGTAATTGTAAACTTCTTGATCCACGTTACAAAGCTTGGCAACAAGTAAAAGGTGGGGTATACGAAACAATACTTCCTTCCACCTACGATGGAATGGGATATAGTGTTGCACCATACAAAATTGACGGAAAAAATGGTGTCGTTCTCACCTACAATGAAGTCTGTCAAAATGACACAGGAGAATCATTCATCAAATACGGAAGAATGTTCTTCTTTCTGACAGACGCAGATAGACTTATTCAAATGAGTGTGAATTGGGATAACAAAGTTCTCATTGATGGCAATGCTGGACAAACTATCTTAAGCCAACTCAAAGCTGTCCCAGCTGACAGTGTCTTTGACGGAGCTATTTTTGAACAATTTATTTCTAAATTAGGAAATAATATCAGATAGACACGATCAAAAAAATAAAAAAAATAAAAACCCCCTCTATTTTGTAGAGGGGGTTTTATAAAAAAAACCAAATACGACCACTTGAAATAGACTGGACACACTGTTATACTAGGCTAACAAAAGCTAACCAATCTTATGCAAACCACCCTCCTTGTAATCCTTACGTTATTACTAATCACCACCCTCGTGGTTCTCTTTTTCTTATATAACAAACTCCAAGCACAAAATAAGCCAAAAGAAGGTGAACAAAACATGTTTTTGCTTTTACAACAACAGATGCAAGAACTAAATAAAACCATGGATCAAAAAATGTCTGACACCCACAAAACCGTTGGGGAAGCACAAGAAAATATACACAAAACCATTCAAGGACAATTTGCGCAAAGTAGCAAAATCATCACAGACATCACAGAAAAACTGACTACACTTGATAAAACAAATCAGCAAGTTATTGGGTTTTCTGAACAACTTTCTAATCTAGAAAAAGTTTTGAAAAGTCAAAAACAAAGAGGAAATCTTGGTGAGGCAGGATTAAAACTTGTGTTGGAAAATATGTTACCCCCAGGAAGTTTCCATTTGCAATATGAATTCCCCGATGGCGATACAGTAGATGCACTTATAATTACTAAGGATGGCAATATCCCAGTGGACGCCAAATTTTCACTAGACAATTACCGACGCGTGATAGATGCGGTTGATGATAATCAAAAAGAAAAATTAGAAATAGAATTCAAAAATGATCTCAAAAAACGAATAGATGAAACAGCAAAATATATCAAACCAAAAGATGGTACTCTTGAATTTGCTTTCATGTTTATCCCATCAGAAGCTATTTATTATGATCTGCTTGTCAACGAAGTTGGGGCAGTAAAAATAAATACTAGAAACCTAATAGACTATGCTTTCAATGAAAAAAAAGTTATAATAGTATCACCAACAACTTTTGCCGCCTATTTACAAACAGTACTCCAAGGATTGCGTGCATTCAAAATAGAAGAGGGTGCTAAATCAATTCGCAAAAATGTCGAGATGCTCGGCAAGCATATTGCGGCGTATGAAGACTACATGAAAAAACTAGGGATGAGCATGACCACGACTGTTAATCATTACAATACAGCCTACAAAGAGCTCGGAAAAATTGACAAAGATGTAGTGAGGATTACGGAAGGAGAAAAAGTAATAGAGCCAGAATTATTGGATAAACCAAAAGTAGAAAATAATTAATTTAATTAACTTTTGTTAAATATGTCAGAAAGAACACTCGGTATGGAGGAACAGGGCACAGATATACAAACTGTCATCAACAATTTGTCCTCTAACGAGCAGGGATTATTGGAAAATCTTAGTGAAGGCCAGCAGGCTAAAGCCCTGAGGCTAGCAGGCCTATTGACGGAGGCAACAGCACACAATACATTTGCGGCATTAAAGGTACAGCAGCCTGCAAAAATAACCTTAACAGAGGCCGTAAACGCAGTAAAAAAAACAATTAGATAGACTTACTTACCATATAAAAATACCACACCAAACGTGGTATTTTTTATTTATGGTATAATAAACATACGAACTTAATTAGTTTACATCTTTCGTGCTGTTCGTAATTTCGTACATATTATATGTTCACAAAAATAAACTCTGTTGCAGTCCTTGGTCTGGAATGTACCCCAATCACAGTAGAAGTAGACGTGGCTGGTAGCTGGCCAGGCTACCAAATTGTCGGTCTACCAGATACAGCCATCCAAGAAGCCAAAGAACGTATCAGGACAGCTTGGAAAAATACTAATCTGAAATTCCCCAACAACTCTCGTATTGTCATTAACTTAGCCCCGGCTGGTGTCCGAAAAGAAGGTAGTATGTATGACCTACCCATGGCCGTCGGTATGTACATCGCTATTGAAGGACCAATTGATACTGATTTGTCTGATGCCCTCTTCGTAGGTGAGCTGGCTCTTGACGGGACACTGCGTCACACCAATGGTATTTTGCCATTGGCGATATTTGCTGAACAGCATGGCTACAAAAAATTATTTATTCCAGCTGTCAATGCCAACGAGGCCAGCCTGATCCAAGGAATTGATACCTACCCTGTTCATAAGTTTCAAGACGTAATCAACCATTTGACTGGCAAAAATAAAATTCTCCCTGTGCCCCCTCAACCAATCGAAGAATGGTTTGTAGAAAACAATTATGAGATGGACATGAAGTATGTCAAAGGACAAGAATTTGTAAAACGTGCCATGGAAATTGCGGCTAGTGGTGCCCACAACATACTCCTTTCTGGACCCCCTGGTTCAGGTAAAACCCTCTTGGCTCGTACTATGCCGAGCATCCTACCAAAAATGACAATCAAAGAAGCTATAGAAGTGACAAAAATATACTCGGTGGCTGGTATTCTACCAGAAGACAAACCATTGGTGACCACCAGACCATTTCGTTCTCCCCACCATACCGCTAGTGGAGTGGCTCTGGTTGGTGGCGGAAAATTTCCTCGCCCAGGTGAAATCTCCCTAGCTCACCGCGGAGTGTTGTTTTTGGATGAATTTCCAGAATTTCCTCGCACTGTCCTAGAAAATCTCCGTCAACCATTGGAAGATGGTGTCATCACCATCTCCAGAGCACAAGGCACTATCTCTTTCCCAGCCAGATTTACAATGGTTGCCAGCCAAAATCCTTGCCCTTGTGGCTATGCTAGTGACCCAGATAGAAATTGCATTTGTTCACCAATGTCAGTAGCTAGATATCAGAAAAAAATAAGTGGTCCACTTCTTGATCGCATTGATCTGCATGTTGAGGTACCTAAAGTCAAATTTGAAAAACTTAGCAAGTATGAACTTGGTGAACCGAGTAGCGAGATAAGACACAGGGTAGAAAAAGCTCGGGACAGACAAACAGCACGATTTGTAGGAACCATCCATACAACAAACAGCGAAATGAAAAATAGAGAAATCCGAGAATATTGCAAACTCAATGATCAATCAATCAACCTACTAAAGCAAGCTGTCCAACAAATGCATCTCTCCGCCAGAAGTTATCACCGTATACTCAAACTGTCTAGAACAATTGCCGACTTAGATAACAAGGACAACATCGAAACAACACACGTAGCAGAAGCATTGCAGTATCGAGCAAAAGTGGAATAGTGAAAAAACATTATATTATTAAAAAGCGGTATGAATTATATTTTGTTAAACTTGCGTAAAAACTATTGGCCATGATGTAATTCACACTATTTTTATATTATAAAAAAAATACCAAAATTGGTATTTTTTGTCTATTTATATGTGTAATCTTGTGTTTTGTCCTAACGTATATATTGCAATGGGTTACTTCGTCTGCCATTCACCCTCACTTCAAAGTGTAAATGTGGTCCAGTAGAATTACCAGTGGAGCCAATCAAAGCAATCGTTTGTCCTTGTTTCACCTGTTCACCAACGCTAACTAAACGTCTAGAACTATGGCCATACAGAGTCTGCACACCACCGCCATGATCAATGATAACATAATTACCGTACCCCCCATTCCAACCATCTTGAGAAGTAATTACCTTTCCAGACTTAGCTGCATATATAGAGGAACCAACTGGCCCTGCAATATCAAGTCCTGTATGACGCCAACCAAAATACTGAGTAATAGTACGGACATTCGCTGGCCAAATATAGCCAGAGCCAGCAGGAGACTCAACAGAAGGTGGTGGGGCAGAAACACCCCTAAGAACATCGTAAGATTGTGGTGGTATGTAGGTACTTTTTGGTTCAGACTTCACTCCACCAGGAATAACCAAATTCTCACCAATAACAATATCAGCACCATTGGCTTGAAGTCTATTGTATTCAATAATTTGGTCTGCCTCTGCATCATACAAGCTGGCCAACTTACTGACTGTATCTCCTTTTTTAACAACGTGCACCAAGCCTTCAACTGGTAAAATATCTAATGATTGCCCAATCTTAAGTATAGAACGAACCGACAAATCATTAGCCCAAAGAACAGTGGACACACTGACGCCGTATTCCTCAGCAATACCCCCCAAGGTATCCCCAGATTGAACAATATGTTGAACAATTTTAGTTCGACCAGT